>CAXGRO010000231.1:0-8442 GCA_964012055.1 uncultured bacterium | reverse complement strand
AATTGGCAATGGCGATAATGGGTTTTTGAAAGTCTTCGCTCTTCATGCCGGTGGCGCGCCACAGGGCGCGGGCCCCGGCCATGCGGCGGCCCTGGGTGGTGGTGCTGCTGCGGAACTTGGTGGACATGGCTATCTCCTAAAAAAACGCGGTATCAAAAGGCTTGGCCGATGGAAAAATAAAACCACATCTGGCGCGATCGGTCAAATCCGTCGTTAAAGGCAAAATCAAAGCGGAAGGGGATGCCCAGGTTGTAGCGCACCCCCACGCCGTAGCCGTCGACCATCTGGTCTAGATCAATATCGCGGCGGTGGCGCCACACCTGCGCCCGGTCCCAAAAACCCACCAGGCCCAAATCGCTTATCTGGTAGCGCAGCTCGCTGCGAAAATTGAGGCCGTTGCGCCCGCCCCCGGTGGCGCTGACCCGGTTGCGCCCAACGCCGCGCAAACTGCCCTCGCCGCCAAACTGCTTCCAGTAGATCTGCGGCAGAGCCCGGCCCCGGCGCAGCGACGCAGTCTGGGTGCCGCGCAACGCCACGGCCAGCACCAGATTGTCGGCAATCCACCCCAGCGGCTGGTAGCGCCGCGCCTCCAAATCGCCGTCCAGCACAAAGGTGGAGCGCGAGCCCAGCTTGACGGCGTAGATGCCGGTAAAGCGCAGCAGGGTGCCGCGCGTTGGCGCGATGCGGTTGTCGCGCGAATCGCGCAGCAGTTCCAGCTCCCAATTGACCGAGCGCGAGCGCTCCGTCAGGATCTCCTTCCAAAGGTCGTCGACGGGAATAGTGCCTTCGCTGTAGTCGATGAATGTGGCCTCGCCACCGGCGTCGGGTGCATCGCCGCCATCGCTAAAAAAATCATCGCCGCCCCCATCGCCAAAGAAGTCGTCGCCCACGTCCCCAAAAAAATCGTCCTCGCCGTCCCCAAAAAAATCGTCGTCCTCAACGGGTTCTTCCTCGTCCACCACCTCGGCCCCCTCGTCAAACGGGCTGGGCGCGTAGCCAATTTCTTCGCTATCGTCGGGAAAGGTGCGTGCCCACGTCGCCTTGACGCTAAAAGTGGAGAAATAGATGTCGCGCCAGCTGCGCGCCAGCGACGCTTCCACATCCCACAAGCGCTCGATGGAGGTGTATTCGTAGGAGGCCGTATTGATGTATTCCCGCGCCACCAACCCGCCGCCAAAAAGCAACAACCCCGACAATACCTGGTCGTTTTCGGTCAGCAACTCAAATTGTCGCGAATCGTCGGGGTTGGCGAATCGCAGCGTCGGGCTCCACTCGTCGGTGAAGCCGGCCGATAAAGTCAGGTCGGCATCGCTGCGTAGCACGTTGCGCTCGGTGACAAAAACGCGGGCGCCCTGAATGGGTTTGCCCCAGCTGGCGTTGACGCCAATGCGCGCGCCCCGGCCCAGCCAATTGTCGTGCTGCACCGTGCCGTTGACCCTGGGGTCGATGGTGTTCTCAAAAAGCGCGTTGCCGCCCACGCTCATGTACTTTCTCTCTTGCAGGTGAATGTACACGGTTTGCAAACTGTCGCGGCGGCTGCTGTCGGGCGCCGACAGGGTGACGCCGCGAAAGAGCCCGGTGCGCGCCAGATCGCTGCGGCTTTGCGCCATCTGCTGCGGGTCGTAGAGGTCACCCGGCCTAAAGCTCAGGTAGCGCTTTACCAGCGACGTGCGCGTTTGCAAGTCTTCTTCGTCGGCAATGCGCACCTGGCCAAAGTACATTTTGTGCCCCGGGTCTACGCGGTATACCACCTGACTGCTGTGGTCGTCCTCGCGGTCGACAATGTCGTTGCGCACCCGGGCGTGAGCAAATCCCCGACTGTTGAGAAACGCCTGAATGGCGTTCTCGCCGACGATAACCTGGGCGTAGTTGAGCGCGTCGCCGGGACGCAAATTTGTCTTGCCGCGCAAGAGGGCAGGGGCAAAGGGATCGCCGCCCTCAATTTCTACCTGTTCTATAGTCCACAGCGGGCCGCTGTCGATGGTGATGTAGATCTTCAGGCGGTCCCTGTGGTCTAAGACCAGCTTCTTGCTCTTGATGTAGGCGTCGCGATACCCCCTGCCGCGGTAGATGTTGACCAGTGCCACCAGATCGCTGGAAAAAAAGCGGCGCTTAAAGGGCTTGTCGGCCTGGGTGCGCATGGCGGCGCGCAGCTCTTTATTCTTGAGCAGCTTGGCGCCGGCGTATTCAAAATAGACGCGCCGTACCTGCTTGTCTTCGGCCTCCCGCGCCGCAAGGGTGTGTTCGCTCTGTGCCGCAACGGCAGACACACAAGCGCACAGCAGCGCAACGGCGAGCAATAAACGCATCAGAAATCCTTTTTAAGCCCCACGCCAATGCCGTAGCGGTCGTATTCGCTCTGTGATATGCCGATGATGGTCAGGTAGTGGGTCAGGCGGTGTTCGATGCGCAATTCGCCGTACGACAGCTCCTTGAGCGCCGCCTCGTAGCGAACCCACAGGGGCAGGGGCAAATCCTTGAGGTGTTTGCCGATGCGCACCGCCGAATCACCCGTCGTGTTGAACACCGTGCCCGACGGCAATACGGCAAATTCGTCCAGGCCGACCTTTTCCACTTTCTTGCTGAGCAATTGCCCGGCGGCCAAACCCAGCGCCTTCTGGTAGTCCACGTCGCTCGTCGAAGTGGCGCCCAAAAGTAAGAGTTTGGCTATCTCGTCAAAATCCAGAACCGGGTCGGCGGTCAACTCCGGTGCCGCGGTGCGGGCGGGGCCCTGCACGTTCATGGTTATGGCGTACTCGATCTCGTCCGTGGCGTTTTTTGCGGTGTGCCCCGCGGTGAGGTCGACCTCGGGGTCGAGCAAGAGTGGGTCGTAGGTCAAATCTACCAGCGATTGGGTGGGCACTAAACTATTGAGCGCAATGCGGCCCTGTTGAATGTCAAACGGTCGACTGAAAATGATGATCTTGCCTTCGTCAATCTCCAAGTCCCCCTGAAACGTGGGTTTGTAAAAGGTGCCGTTGACGTTGACGCTGCCCGATATATACCCCTTGGCTGCCTCGCTGTCGATCTCCAGCCGTTCTATAGTGGTGCTGACGTCCAGCGTCAAATTCTCCAGCATCTCGTCTTTGAGTGTGGGGGGACGCGGCGGCGGCGTGGGCGCGTTTAAAGCGACCAGCGTCATTTCGGTCAGCGCCCGGCGCACGCCAATGCGGCCGCTGAGTTTGGAGTTTGACGCCCGCCCCGTCAGTGCCATGTCCACGTCCAGCCCGGGCGCCGAGAAAACGTCCTCGTAGCGGTAGGGCAATTGTCGCACCAGCACCCGCAGGTCAAAACCCAGGTCGGCCAGATCGGCTAGGCCCACCCCCCCGGCCAATTCCATCTCGCCCGCTCCCGTCGCCGCCGTGCCTTTAAAATTGACCAGGTTTGCGCGCCGGCCGTCAAGTTTAATCTGGCCACTCGTCAACCAATAATTCGGTTCGGTGTCGAGCAGCGCAAATTTCAGCGTGTCTAAAAGCGCCACCTCGCCCTGCAAACGCATGGTCTCGTCGAACCCCCGCAACCCCAGGTTGACGCCCAGGCGCCCCTCCACGTCGTCGAGGCTGGGCAATTGCTCCAAAAAGGCGAATAAATCAATGCCCTCCGACGCAATTTCCAAATGGCCTTGGTCCAAATAAAAATGGCCCGCGCTCCAATCCCACGGCAGGCCGCCGCGCACCCGCAACTCGTCGGCCAGCACCGAACTCCACAGCAAGTCCAGATCGGCGCCGCGGCTATCGCCGGCCAGTTGGCCCGTTAGCTCGCCGAAATCTTCGGTTACCGCTTCCATATCGAGGATCAATTGGGGGGCCTTTGGCGTGCCGGCAAAACGCGCCTGCGCCGCTAGGGTGCCTTCGGGGCCGCCAAAGGTGAGCAGGTCCAACTCGGCGATATTCAGCGCCATCTGGGCACCGCTGTCGGCGCGCATCTCGCCGCTCAGGTCCATACTGCCGGCCGCCAAATAAGCCGCCGCGTCTTCGTCGTAGCGCTCTACTTCCAGGCGCAAACCGCGCAATTCCGTATAAGTGTCGCGCAGCAAAATCTCGCCGCGCTCAGACAGTTTTAAGCGCAAAGTATCGGCCGTATAAGCCGTTTTTAAATGCAATTCGTTTAAACGCAGATGCCCGTCCAAATTGTGCCACTGGGTGGGCGCCTGCGCCAGCGTTAACGGCAGCGTCAGATCGGCATCTAAATCAATCAGTCCACTATTAGGTTTTTCCAGGAAATAGGTGAACAACGCCTCCAAATCGAGCTGCCGCACGCCCAGTTGCAAATGCGCCGCCGCCTGCGTCGTGTCTATTTGCCCGCCCAACAGCGGTGCCACGGGCACATCGAGGGCCAGCTCAATCTCCGGCCGTTGGGGGTCTTCAAGAGAAAGCGCCGCGTCCAGTGCCAGCGTGTCCTCTACTTGCAAAGCCACCTGCAAATCGCCCAAAAGCAAGCTGTCCAAAAAAATGCGGCGCAACTCGGCGCGTCCGTCGACGCGCGGGCGCTGCAGCGTACCGCCCAACGCCACTTGCACGGCGCCGTCGGCGCGCACCCCCGCCGCCATTTGGCTCAAATCCAGCGGCGCCAGCGCCATAGCCATAGCCAAACTGTCGCGCCGCACCTCCCCGGCTAGGGCCAGCGGGCCCAGCGTCGTTTTTAAATTGAAGGGCTCAATATGGGTCCGTTGCTCGCGGTGCCAAACGTGCAGGGAATCGTCCAACTGCACAAACCAGGGGGCCTGGCGCCACAACAGGCGTTTTAAACTCAGGCGAGCGCGCGCCTCTTTGGGGCGTTCCAGGTTACCGCTCCAGTCCAACTCGCCCACCAACTCTAACACGTCGGCGGAATCGGCCAGCTCGGCGCCGTAGAGCACGGGTCCGTTAAAATGCCCCCTGGCCCGCACATTCTTTTCTGCGTCGAGTCCGATCTCCAGTGCGAGGGCGCGACCTTGCAAACCGCAGACGAGTTGTCCCTCCTGATAACTCAGGTCTAAATTGAGCGGCCCGCTGCGCCAACCCTGGTAGGCCGCCTCTTCCAATGTCACGCTGCTGGCCGCCCGCAAATTATCCACCTTGCCGTCGGCGCGCACCCGGCCGTGCAACTGCCCCTCTATGCCGGGCACCCAACGCGCCAACGCCAGCGACGAAAAAGCGCCCGCCAAAGAATCCACCCGGCCCGTCTCCAAATCCATAACCAACCCGAGGCGCAGCAAATCTTCTTCCAGCGCCAGCGCCGCCGTCAACCGACGCTGCTCGGCCAGATCCACCTCCAGCGCCACGGTGCCAAACTCGCCAAACTCGCGCGGCAAGTGATCGCTCTCCAGGCGCAAACGCAGCGCGTCTGTTTGGGCGCGCCCCGCCACAGTGAGCAGCGCCGCATCGTAGTCGATCAACTCGGCCGGCCGCGCCGTGCCCTGCAACGCCAGGTCATACGTCCCGTCGAGTTCCACCACGCCCTGCGCCGCCAATTCTAATACGTCAGAGCGCACCTCTACCTTTGTGCTGCGATCCGGCCGATGCTCCGCCTTTATGTCTAGGTCAACGGATTTGCCCTCGACTAACTCCACCTGCCGCAGCGCCATTTCGAGATCGGCGTCGTAGCGCTCCTCGGCCAGCGCCGCCGTCACCGCCAGCGTCCCATTAATTTCTCCGCTCGCACCGATATCGGGCACCCCCTCCAGATCGAGTTCGTCGAACCAGACCTGTGCCGCCAGCGTATCGGCCTCCAGATCGTATGTCCCCCACAGGCGCAATTCGCCGTACCACAGGTCGGTAGTGGACGATGTCAATTCCACTTTTTCGGGCGTGATTTTCCCCCTGGTCGAATGCGCTATTTCGCCAATCTTTTCGTGGCGTCCGGAGCCGTCGATATGGAGCCTTAGGTCCAACGGTGCCAACGTCCCTGCGGTAAACAAATTAACCGACCCGCCAAAATTGGACGCCTCGGTAATTAGACGAACCAATACTTTTGCTTTAAATGGGAATAATAAACTCAGATTGCCCCAGGCGGCCAGATCCACCGGCAAGGTGTCGACCATGGCGGCCAGGTGCATGGTATCTATCTTGGCGCCGTGGGGCGTCAACTCCAACTGCAATTGACTGCGCGCCTGCCGCAAAACAAAATCGCCGCTCTCCACCCTGCCATCCGCCACCGCGAGTTTTAACGCCCCAACCGTATCGGCCGTGGCCTCGTAAGACAACTCCAGGCCAGCAAGCGACACCTCCATCTGGGACGACGGCAGGCCGAGTTGCAGCACGCCTTGGCGCAATGTCAATTTGGGAAAATAATCCAGCGGTAAGCGGATCTCCGCCGCCGCCTCTTGCATCCCCTCCTCTTCCCCTACCTCCGTAGCCACCCACCCCACCACCGGCCGCACAATGTCGACCTCGTAGGGCCACAGCGAAACCTCCAGCCGCTCCACCGTTGCCTCGAGGCCGGCACCGTCTTCCATCTCCACACCCACCAGGGCAAAACCGCCCACCAGCGACCCCTGATACGCCACAACGGCGAGCTGCCAGCCCGCCAACGCCGCGCCCGTGCCCAACAGGCGGCTCAGCGCCCACGGCCCCACAGCGGTGAACACCAGCAGGGCAATAAGCAGCAGGACGGCTGAAATCGCGTAGCGCGTGCGGCTCATTTCTTTTTAACTTGGGTCAGCGCTCCTGACACCTCAAAAGCAGACTTGGCAAGGGACTTGTGGGAATAGGCTTTGACCCGGCGGTCGAGCTTAAACAGCCGCACCTTCTTCTTTTTGGCGTGCTGCACCGTGATCTCCAGCGTCGAGGCCACAACAAACCCGTCCAGCGCCTTGAGCTCCTCGGCCAGCGCCTCAAAGTCGTCCACCTGGCCGCGCAGCGCTTCTAAGTCGCCGCCGATGAGGGAGGGGTAGGCCGTTTGTTCGGCCTGCAATTTTTGAAAGGCGGCAATCTCCTTGTAACCGGGAAAACCTTTGGCCACCCAGGCGGTGTAGCTGTAGACATTTTCCTTGAGCGGCTTTTTGGTTTTGGGATCGCGGTATTGCGCCCGCATTTGCGCCAACACTTTCTTGCACTGAATGCCGGCAATCTTCTTGGTCTCCTTAGTTTCCTTTACCTTAAATTTTATCTCGGGCGCCCCGGATTTAGGCGCCGCCTTCTTGGCCACCTTTTTGGCGACCGGCTGCAATTTGGCCTGGGTGTAGGTCTGGCGGTCGAGGTCGATCTCGTAGACCTGCCGGGTGTCGAGTTGCACAATTGTGCTGGAGCTAAGGGCCTGCCCCTGCTTGCGCAGGACGCTGGCCGTCTGCTTGTCGGTCTCAATGGTGCTTTCAAATTTCTGGCGTTTGTTCTGCAGGTAAATCTTATTGATAGTCTTGCGCGCCCCCACCTTCTTGGAACCAAAGCCGGCGTTGACCACTTCTTCAACGTAGTAGACGTCCGCCGCCGCGCCGCCGGCGACGCAGAGCAGAACGAGAATCGTGCGCAGCATGAGTTAACCTTTCGTTATTTTATTTTTCGTAAAAGAAAGCATAGGCTCCGTACCCCACCACCCGCTCTGGCGGCCCGGCGGTGTCGCCCGAATTGCGCAAATCGACCACCTCGGCTTGCAAGCGGCGGTGCCGAGCCACCCGCAACAAGCCTTTGATTGCCGTACAGCCACAAGCACGGGTCTTGTCGAGGTTCTCGTCTTTTAACGCTTCGATGGCCTTTGCAGTTGCGCCGTCCAGGCGCTGGGCCGTCTCGTAGTCGTGAAAGTGGCTCATATCCGAACTGACGACGACCAGCGTTTCGTCGCCGCCCCACAAAACGTCCAAGACGGCGACTATTTCCTCGGCCTCGGCCTCGCCCACCAACAGGGGAAGAATGGCAAAATCGTCGAGCACTTCCTGCAAAAAGGGCAATTGCACTTCCAGGCAATGCTCCCAGGTGTGGGCCGGGTCCACAACCTGCACCGCCTCCACCCGACACGCCGCCTCCACCGTCTCTATATCCACCGGCACCTGCCCCAGCGGCGTGGCAAAGTGCGCCGGCCCCAGCAATACCACCCGTCTGACGCGCGCCCGCAGCAGCGCCAAAAGCGCATAGGCCGACGCCGCGATGGGCCCCGAATACGCATAGCCGGCGTGCGGGACAATCAACGCCTTGGGCACGGGACCGCCCGGCCGGGCGGCCTGCAAATAACGGCCCACCAGGCCCCGCAATTGGCCGGCATTATCGGGATAGAACTGCCCGGCCACGGCGGCCGAGCGCACGCCTTGCATCGTCTGTCCTCCTTCTTCTAGGTTATATTTACTACAGACCTGTCCCTATGGCAAGGAGAAGTCCCATGGACGACGGCGCCCCCGGCCGCTATTGGCACCGCCTCGACGGACGGCCGCATCCAATGCGATCTGTGCCCGCGCTTCTGCCGCCTGCGCGAAGGCCAGCGCGGCCTGTTTTTGTGCGCGCCCGCCACCGTGACGCCATAGCGCTGACCACC
>CAXGRO010000230.1:0-8451 GCA_964012055.1 uncultured bacterium | reverse complement strand
CAAGAAAAAGAAGAAAAGCGAAAAGTCTACCGAGCGCCAGGCCTACGGCATCACCGTGCTCAAGGCGGCGCACCTCGATGTGCGCAAAATTCGCAAAGATCACGAGCCCGAGATACACGGCAATAAGTTTTGGAATTCGAGCTGGCTTATTATGGACTACCTCGAACAGCAGGGTTTGCCAAAGAAGAGCCGCGTTATGGAAGTGGGCTGCGGCTGGGGTTTGGCCGGTATCTACTGCGCCAAGCGCTTTGGCGCCAAGGTGACGGGCCTGGACGCCGACGCCAAAGTTTTCCCCTATCTCGATTTGCACGCCCGGGTAAACGATGTCAAAATTAAGACGGTGGAGTCGCGCTTTGAGGACATCAAAAAGAAGAAGCTGGCTAAGCAAAATTTAATTTTGGGGGCCGACATCTGTTTTTGGGACAGTCTAGTAGATCCGCTTCACAAACTCATTGGCAAGTCGCTTAAAGCCGGCGCGCAGCAAATTATAATAGCCGATCCCGGGCGGCCGCCTTTTGATGAGGTTTGCGATAGATGTACGGGGGAGTTTGGCGGGGTGGTGAAGGATTGGTCGGTGAAGGAGCCGGTGAGTTCTAATGGGTATTTGTTGATTGTGGGGGGGTTGCCGTAGGGGAAGGGGGGCGGGGGCTGACCCTGCGCCGGAGCAGTAAACTCGGCCGCCTGGGGGCCTGCGGGCAGTGAGGGGCGGGATTGCGATATATTGGTCGTTTATACTGGAATGAACGCGACGTCGGCTCGGCGGTGGGCGACGGCCCTTTCGGTCATTGGGGCGCGGGCGGAGAAATCTTGAGAAAATGCTGCGGGGATATCGCCAGTACTGGAGGGGCGGCCTCAGACAGTATTGCTCCGGCGCAGGGTCAGCCCCCGCCCCCATCCTGGTCAACGCTACGGTGTTCGACGGCGCTCACTTGTAAGAGCGTTCGATCATGGGATTGCGCGGATAGTACGCCGTAGGCCGGTAGGGGGTTTTGCCGGCGGCGTTTTGTGGGGGAGCGGCCGGGGGAAAGGGGGCTGGGACTCACAGCCCAAAGGGCTGTGGGGGAGTTGGGCCGGGCAGGCCCCCGAGGGACTCACAAAGCGCCAGAGGCAAAACCCCCTCCCTAAGCGTCCCAAGCAAACGTCAACATTTGAGGAGAAAAATATGAAAATCGCAGACGTAAAACTTTACGTATTAGAAGACCCAGAAAGCAAAACACGGGGCTTGCGTCTGAAGCCGGTGCCAAATTTGCGCCGCACCCAATACACCCACGGCGGCGGCAGTGGGCCGGAGCGGCCGGAGCGGCAGCACATCATTGAAGTAGTGACGGAGGACGGTATAGTCGGGCGCTGCACCACGACCATGCGGACGGATCAGGTGTACTTCTTGAAGGAACACGTGATAGGTGAGAGTGCGTTTGAGCGGGAGCGGTTTTATCAGATGTTTCACAAGGGAACGCGCTGGTTGTACCAAAACCCGGGGTGGTTTGGCGATTTTGACAATTGCCTGTGGGACATTGCGGGGAAGGCGGCCGGGCTGCCGGTGAACGCGCTGGTGGGCAGGGCGCGGCAGTGCCTGCCGGTGTACTTGACCGGCGGGGATATGGACGTGGAGGGTTATTTGAATCACGTGGAGCAGGGCAGGGAGATGGGGATTGAGGCGTATAAATTTCACACGTATAAGGGAGGCAAGGCGGACATTCCCATCTACCGCGCCGTGCGCGAAGCGCTGGGGGCAGATTATGTGTTGATTACCGACCCGGTGTGTTCGTACGATTTGCGCGAGGCGATCGAGGTGGGGCGGGTGCTGCAGGAACTGGACTTTGTGTGGCTGGAGGAGCCCATGCACGAGCAGAGAATCAGCCTGTATCAGGAGCTGTGCAACGAGCTGGACATCCCGGTGATGGGCACCGAAATGTTAATGCACGATATCGATTTGACGGCGCAGTGGTTGATTCAGGGCGCCACCGACCGCCTGCGCGGCAACGCGCGCCACGGCACCACGCAGGTGTTGAAATTGGCGCACCTGGCCGAGTTGCACGGGACCAATGTGGAACTCAACGGGCAGGGCGGCAACTTTGGCCTGGTGCACGCGCACCTGGGGTGCTGTATCGACAATACGGATTATTACGAATACTTTGGCGCCGGGGCAGATGCCAGCCGCAAGCAGGGGGAGAAGTGGGGCATGTACGGGGCGCCGCTGATAGAGGACGGCCACATCGCCCCGCCAGACGGGCCGGGGTGGGGGGCCGAGTGGGACGAAGAGCGCTTGCAGGTACTGGTAGTGGAAACGCACTAAATCGGAAAAGTAAAAAAGGGAGAAGAGTTGGTCTGGCAGATTTTTCAAAAGTAAAAGCGCTCACCTTTGACGTCTTTGGCACGGTGTCGGATTGGCGCAGTACGATCGCCCGTGAAGGGCGAGGCGTTTGGCAGGCAAAAAGGTATAGAGATAGACTGGGCGGCTTTTGCCGACGCCTGGCGCGGCGGTTACGAGCCGGCCATGAAGCGGGTGAACGACGGGGACTTGCCGTGGACCCCCATCGATGGCTTGCACCGCATAATTTTGGAAGACCTTCTAAAGAAATTTGGCATCGACGGCTTGAGCGAGGCCGACAAAACGCAACTGAATGGGGTGTGGCACCGGCTCGATTTTTGGCCGGACAGCCTGGCGGGCATTGAGCGCTTAAGGCGAGATTACACCGTTGCCACCCTGTCCAACGGCAACGTCGGCTTGCTGGTCAACATGGCCAAGAACGCCGGCCTGGCGTGGGACTGCGTGTTGTCGGCCGAGTTGGCCAAACGCTACAAACCCGAGACCGAGGTGTATTTGACGGCGGCGCAATTGCTGGGCCTGGAGCCGCAGCAGGTGATGATGGTGGCGGCGCACAACCACGACTTGTTGGGGGCGCAGCAGGTGGGGTTCAGGACGGCCTTTGTGCTGCGGGCGTCCGAGTACGGACCCGGGCAGCAGGAAGACCTGGAACCCGGGCCGACCGTCGAATTGGCGGCGACGGATTTTAACGACCTGGCAGACCAGTTGATGGGCCGTTGACCCGGCGCCTTTTTGCAGCAATTTTCTCAATTGATTCAGGAGACGACCATGACCGTATTAACCCACAACACAGCCTTTGTAGTAGACAAGAATCTGGGCGCCAAGCTCGAACTGCAACCCGGCGACTTGCCCCAGACCAATGCCGACGGCTTTCCCGTTGTCGAACTCACCCAAGAACAGAAATACCTCTTTGACGCCCAGGGCTGGTTGCTTTTGCCCGCCGTGCTGAGCCCGGCCGAGGTGGAAGAGATGCGCGATTTTGCCCTGCGCCTGCACCGCGACCCCGAATCTCTGCCCGAGTCCGAGCGCTCTTGCCTGGCCGGCCCCCTGCAGAAATTGACCGACCACCCGGTGGTGGTGGGTTTGCTCAACGAGTTTGTCGCCTTCCCCCACTTGTCTGGCCCCAGCTGCTACGGCTTTCGCATGGAGGGCAGCGGCCTGCGCCACCGCTCGGCCCAACCCGGCGAGCAGGGCGAGTTTAGCCCGCACAACGGCAACGGTATGTTCCGCTTTCCCGTGGATTCGCACTTCTACCAGTGTTTTCCGGGCAAGGCCTTCAGCGGGCTCACCCGGGTGGTGTGGGAGTTGACGCCGGTCAAAATGGGCCAGGGCGGCACGCTGTTGGTTACGGGTAGCCACAAGGCAGCCTACACCACGCCTGAGTCGATCGGCGATCCGTACTCGCCGCTGTGGACCACGTATGAGTGCCCGGCCGGATCGGTGCTATTTTTTACGGAGGCGCTGACGCACAGTACGGCGCCGTGGACCAATGCCGACAACGACCGATTGGCGGTTTTTAATCTCTACAATACGGTGGGCAGCAAGTGGAGCCGGTTTGAGCCGCACCCTGAGCTGCTGGCGGCCATGCCCGAGATGCGACAGACGTTGTTCAGGGAAGTGTGTTGTGCGGATAATTTGCCGGGGGCGCGGTATCACGGGCAGAATCAGCGGGATCGGGTGTTTGAGGATAGTGTATGAAAGGGGATGGAGTGTTTGAGAATAATGGGGAAAGGAATACTGAGCTGGCTTAGGGCGCGGAGAGGGGGGGGCGTACGTTTACCATGTTAATTCAGTTACTAAATTGCAGATCGCCACACAAACGACAAAAGAAAGGAAAGAAACATGGCACCGGTTGTAGACAGTCATTTGCACATATGGGCGGATGACGCGGAGAAATATCCGCGCCAAGAAGTGCCCTATCCGGGGTCGGCGGAATTGTTGCTGGAGTACATGGGGGAGGCCGGGGTGGATCACTCGGTGTTTGTGCTGTCGCTGCACTACCAGTACGACAATCGGTTTATCGTCGATACGCTGGAGCAGTATGGGGATACGTTTGCCGGGATAGGGGTGGTGGATCCGCTTGGGCCGGAAGGAGCAGTGGCGCTGGAGCGGCTGGTGGGGGAGAGCAAGATAAGAGGGGTGCGTTTGCGCGGCACCATTGAAGAGGACGTGTTTTGCCAGCCCGAGAGCGAGCCGCTGTGGGATAAGGCGCAGGAATTGGGGGCGCCGCTGTGCGTTTTGTGCACGCCGCAGCAGGTGGCGGCGCTGGACGCGATGATCGAGAAGTATCCGGAGACGAAGGTGGTTGTAGATCACTTTGCCATGATTAAAACAGAGGACGGCATGGACAGCGCGCCTTTTCAAACCTTGATGGGGTTGGCGCGCTTTGCCAATGTGTATTTGAAAGTTTCGGGGTTGCACTACTGGGGCGATCGCTATCCCTTTCCCGAGGCGCAGAAGCACCTCAAGGCGGCGCACGCGGCCTTTGGGGCCAAGCGGTTGATGTGGGGGTCAGATTGGCCGCACATGCTTTTTGGTTATGGGTATGTGCGCTGCATTAATTTTGTGCGCCGCGACATAGACTGGTTGTCTGCACAGGACAAAGAAGACATTCTGGGCGGCACGGCCTACCGGCTGTTCTGGGACTAAAACACGGGGAGAGAACGATGGCTGAAGAGGCAAAATTGCGCAGCGCCGAGTGGTTTGGTCCGATCGACATCAAGGGCTTTGTGGCGCGCGGCTGGGCCAAAAATCAGGGGCACCCCGAGCAGATGTTCGACGGGCGGCCGGTAATTGGCATTTGCAACACCTGGTCCGATTTAACGCCGTGCAACGGGCACTTTCGCATACTGGCCGAAACGGTCAAGCGCGGCGTCTACGAGGCGGGCGGTTTTCCGCTCGAATTCCCGGTGGTGTCGCTGGGCGAGACCATGATGAAACCCACCACCATGCTTTACCGCAATTTGGCCAGCATGGACGTGGAGGAGTCGATTCGCGCCAACCCGCTGGACGGGGTGGTGCTCTTGACCGGCTGCGACAAGACGACGCCGGCCTGCCTGATGGGCGCCTGCAGCGTCGACTTGCCGACGCTGGTGGTGTCGGGCGGGCCCATGCTCAACGGCAAGTACCGCGACGCCGACATCGGCTCGGGCACCGACGCCTACCGCTTTACCACCGAGCTGCGCGCCGGCACCATGAGCCAGACCGAGTATTTGGAGGCCGAGGCCAGCATTTCGCGCAGCGACGGCCACTGCATGACCATGGGCACGGCGTCGACCATGGCCTGCATGGTGGAGGCGCTGGGCTTGACCTTGCCCAGCGGCGCCGCTATTCCGGCGCCCGACGCGCGCCGCAAGCGCCTGGGGCATATAGCGGGCAACCGCATTGTGGAGATGGTGCGCGAAGATTTGCGGATGTCGAAAATTATGACGCGGCCGGCGTTTGAAAACGCCATTCGGGTCAACGCCGCGTTGGGCGGGTCGACCAATTTCATCGTGCACTTGCTGGCCATTGCCGGCCGCATGGAGGTGGCGGTGGAGCTGGACGACTTTGAGAATTTGGGCAGCCGCATGCCCCTGCTGGTCAACCTCATGCCATCGGGCAAGTACCTGATGGAGGACTTCTTCTACGCCGGCGGCTTGCCGGCGGTGCTGCAGGAGTTAAAGGAGTATTTGTACCTGGACGCTTTGACGGTGACGGGCAAGAGCCTGGGCGAAAATATAGAAGGGGCGCAGTGCTACAACCGCGACGTGATTGCCGCCGTCGAAGAGCCCTTTCAAAAGGAGGCCGGCATTGCGGTGCTGCGCGGCAATTTGTGTCCCAACGGGGCGGTGATCAAACCGTCGGCTGCTTCGCCCGAGTTGCTCAAACACCGGGGCCGCGCCGTGGTTTTTGAAAATATTGAGGATTATCTGGACCGCATCGACGACCCCGACCTGGAGGTGGACAAGGACAGTGTGCTGGTGCTCAAGGGCATTGGCCCGCGCGGTTTTCCCGGCATGCCGGAGGGTGGCAATATGGGTTTGCCCAAGAAAATTTTAGAGCAGGGGGTGCGCGACATGGTGCGCATTTCCGACGGCCGTATGAGCGGCACGGCCTATGGCGCGGTGGTGCTGCACGTGGCGCCGGAGGCGGCGGTGGGCGGGCCGCTGGCGCTGGTGCAAAACGGCGATGCGATCGAGCTGGACGTGGAGGGGCGGAGTTTAAACCTGGACGTGCCCGAGGAGGAATTGGCGCGGCGGCGGGCGGCGTGGCAGGCGCCTGCGGCGCCTGCCACGCGCGGTTATACGGGGCTTTACGTCGAGCACGTGTTGCAGGCGGACCAGGGGGTGGATTTGGATTTTCTGGTGGGAGGATCGGGGGCGGAGGTGCCGCGGGTGAATCGGTAGGGGGTATGTAGTTATTTGATTGAGTGGCCGGGGGGCTGGAAATATTAGGAGACTGAGTGATCGGCCAGTTGCTGAATTCGCTCGGGCACATCGTCGTCGTTGGGTCGCTTATAAAGTGATTCATAATGCGTCGTCCATTGTGGTCCGCATTGATTTCTCATTTTATGATGGGCCCTCGGCGATTATGTCTTACACCTTAGCGATGAGTGCAGGCATCCCCTTAAGCCCGAGTTGGCGGATTGCCCACGAATGCCGTCGAGACCCACCATGGTCTTTAAACAAAGAACTCCTCGTCGTAGGGCCGCATCTCTATTTCAAAGGTCCAGGCCTGGCGGTCTTGTTGCGCCAGCGCCCAATAAGCGTCTGCTACCGCGTCGGAGTCGAGCATGGGTTCAGCGGAATTCGGGTTCTGTTCCATAACCGCCGGCGTCGCCAGCCAGCCGTCGATGAGGACGTGGGCGACGTGGATTCCCTTGGGCCACAGTTCGCGCGCCAGCGAGTCGGTCAGGCCGCGCACCGCGAATTTGGCGCTGCTGAAAGCCGGGGCGCCGGCCCGGCCCCTTATGCTGGAAGTGGCTCCGGTGAAGAGCATGGTGCCGCCGCCGCTTTCCAGCATATCGCCCACCGCCTCCTGGCAACAGAGGAAGGAGCCGTAGGCGCAAATGCGCCAGGACTTTTCAAAATCGTCCGGCGTCAGCTCGGCGAATTCCTTCCAGACGGCGTTGCCGGCGTGGTTGATCAAAATGTCGACCGGCCCCAATTGCTGGCGCACCTGGGCGAAGGCGGCTTTGACTTTGTCCGCATCGGTGATGTCGGTGGGCAGGGCCAGGGTGGTGTGGCCCTCTTGTTCGAGTTCGGCGGCTAGTTCTTGCATGAAGTCGGCGGAACGCGCCAGCATTCCCACCTTGTATCCTTCGCGGGCGAATTTGCGCACCAGCGAGGCGCCCAGACCGGGGCCCACGCCGGCGACGACGGCTACCTTGGACATATTTATCTCTCCTTTTAATTAACAATACTGTGGACACTTTTTCGATTTTGAGCGGATTTTTGTAAGGTTGAAATTCGTAAGTGATTATTTATCAACAAGTTACAAATTTCAATATCTATTTACCTAAACCGTTATTTATCAATGACTTACAAAAAGTGTCCACAGTATTGAATTAATCGAAATATTGTAATCCTCTTTCTGATCTTATTTACTTCACAATATAATCACTGCGTCTTCAGGAATCTCGCCAGCTTATATTGCGATTTTATCATTTTGATAGTCATCGCTTGATTCACTCCCAGACGGGCCAATCCTGCTCCTGCAGCTGTTTCCATATGCGCTCGAATTCCTCGCTGCCGTCGTCCTCCCATTCGTCCAGCCGCACGCCCGGCGCGTAAGATTCGTCCACCCCCTGCTTCATTAGACGCTCGGCCTGTTGCAGGTTGCGGTAGTAGTGTTTGACGCCGCCCGGCAGGCTGATCACCGAAAAGAAACGCGACCACTGCGGCGCTTGGGCGTCGCGGTAGCGCGCCACCGCGTCTTCGTCCAGTTCCACCCCCAGCCCCGGGCCTTGGGGCACTTTCATGAGGCCGCGCTGGACGGTGAGCGGTTCGACAATGAGGTCGTCTTCGCAGGCGTGGCTGCCGGTGACCCCCGGCAGGGTGGCGGTGTGCATGACGGCGCCCAGCTGGCAGGCAAAGGCGGCGGTGATGCCGGTGCCGACGTACTGCAATAAGATGGGCGTG
>CAXGRO010000229.1:0-8454 GCA_964012055.1 uncultured bacterium | reverse complement strand
AATTGGGCTGTCGCCCGGCCACCCGTCAAGGTCGTCAGACTGGTGCGCCCCTGAACAGTGGGCGAACGCGTGCCGGCGCTGCCGGGGGAACTGATGCGCGAAAGAATGGTGGTCAATTCGTATTTATCGGACTGAAAGTCCACTTGAATGCCGTCAAACGCCGGCTTTGAGAAGGTCATGGGCGTCAGCGTCGAACGGATCTGGTCGCCTATGGTCACCGACAGATAGTTCTGTCCCTTCTGGTCGGAGGCGATGGTCAGGTTGCTGAAAAAGCTGGCAAAGCGCTCCGTCTTGAATAAATTGCTCCCCCCCTGCGCCGGCTGGGTCTGGGTCCAGTCGTAGACCAACCAGCCGCGGGTGATGAAGGAGCCGTAGATGTCGTAGAAATAATCCCCCTCGCGCGCCGTATCCACGTAGCGGTCGTAGAGGTCGCGGGCGTAGTTGGTGTACTCCCACTGCTTCCACCGGTATTCGTGGTAAAGTTCCTGTGGCACGTACCACTTTTTTACCGCAGGATCTAGGGCGCCAAATAAAACGCCGGGGCCGGACGGTTCAAAAGTGAGTTCTCCCCCCCGGCGAGTCCCTCTTATACGCTGGGGATCGACATCCTGAGCCTGGGAAGGCAGATCGGCAATGAGCACCGCCAAAAGTGCAAAACAAACTATAGTTGCGGTGGCAACACCGCGTACTTCAACTCTGAAACCACGGATTTTCATAAGAATCCCGCCCTGTTTTTCAACTAGAGTGAATTGTAACCCCCGATAAAACATCCCCGGCGCCGCAGCGTCCTGGGATCGATCCACCATTTTATCGGGACGCTCTATTAATAAACCAAAGACACAACCGCTGTCCGGCTCTTCACGCCGGAATCGCTATCTATTTCCACCCGCACCAAATAGACCCCGGGGGGCAGCAAATCTCCGCCGTTGTCCGTTCCATCCCAGGTCCGCTGATACCTCCTGCTCGAATCCAGACCGGAATAAATTTCTTTTACGATCCTGCCGGAGAGATCGTAGACCCGCACCGAGACCGGAGCCACATCCGTCAGATTGATAAAATCATAGGTTATCTGGAGTTGGTCGTTGACTGCATCGCCGTTGGGGGTAAACGGATTGGGGGCAAGTTCCATGGAGTGAATCAACTCTTTGCCCACCAGAATGGTGACGGACAGGTCGTCGCCGGCCGTCAGCGGCCCGGGGACCACATTGCCATCGCCGATCAACTGCGGCAGTCGGTCGGGCCGCTGGCTGTCGGAGACCTTGCCGCTGAAGACCGTATTGTACTGCAAGGCGATATTGTCGAAAACCACTTGCAGGGTTTTGTCTCCCACGATCCGTTCAAAACCAATCTGGACCCCGTTTTCGACATCGGTTTTTTCGAAAGGCACCTCTACTCCGTCTATTTCTACCGAGTGCACCACGTCCACCGGCGCCAGAGTTTCTATTTCGAGCCGGTCAAAACCGCTGCTGTCGAACGACCGCAAGGCATAGGTAAATGTCGTGTTTTGCCCGATAAACGCCGTCTGTGGCCAGATCTCACCCCGCACCGAGTCGGCGATGGCAGGAGAGATTTCAAAGGCGAGCGAATCGACCGTGGCGGCGGCGAGGATGTCGCTGCTTTCAAAGAGAAAGCGGAACTGGAAATAGCGGCGCGGCGCCGGCGAAACAATGTCCGTAGTCACCCCCGCTGGCAGAGGAGGCGACCAGGAACTCCAGGCCAGCGAATCGCTGGGGTCGTCGCTGGTGCCACTGCGCGTCGATAAAACGACACTCGACTTAGTCGATTCGCCGATGGCGCCGGCAGCCCACGTCAGACCGCCAAAAACGGCGTCCTGGCGCTGGTCGAACACCCTCGATGTGTACGAGGCGGCGGAGACAAAACCCTCGCCAAAAACCTCAAATTCATCTATCTCCCACTCTCCACGCACCAATTGCTTTAATTGGATAAAACGCACGAACTGCAGCGGTACGTCCAGGTCCACTACCGGCTCGACATTGCGTTCAACGGTTCTGAACAATCTAAAATCGGGCGTCCCCGCCAGGGTGGTCTGTTCCTGGCTGCCGTCGTTTAAAAAGATTTCAAAGCCGCCTATAGCAAATTCCTCAAAGCCGGTCCGCGTGCCAAAGCGAATCCGGTTGATGCCAAAGCGCTCGCCCATGTCGATATTGATTATGATGCCGGTGGCGTTGACCCCCTTGATCTCAAAAGCATCGGTGCTGTCGCCGCTGATCATTTGCTGTAAGCGCTTTTCGAGCTCGCTGGCAGAAGTTTCGAGCACAATTCTGGCGTTGGGCGATGTGATGGAACCGCCACTCTCCAGTATTTTGAGAGCGAGATTGTCCTCGGGACCGGTCTGCTGCGGCTGGATCTGGGCGGGGACGGAATCAAAGTCGATTGCCGACACCTCGGAAAACTGCTGATCCCAAACCAGCGAACCCGGTTCCCCACCAATAACGATCGTCTCGCCGCTCACCTCCGCCGGCACAAGTCCTAGCGAAAACGCAAAAAGGACCGGCATCCACGTTCTTGTTAATAATTTCCGTCTATTCAACTGCCATCCCTCCCGTGTTGCTAAGACGTCAGTATACTACGTGTATCAGGCGACTGACCAGCGTGTTCTCGGCCGCGTCGGAATCGGTGTCTATATCGACCCGCAATATGTATATGCCGGGGGGAACCAGTGCCCCGGCATCGTCGCTCCCGTTCCAGCGCACCGTGTGCCGTCCGGAGGAAACGGGATCATCGCGCAGTTGGCGCACCAGGCGACCGCTGAGGTCGTACAAGTGCACCAACAGCGGCGTGCCCGAACCCACGCGCATGAGCGAAAAGCTGAACTCCATCTCGTCGTTGGCCCCGTCGCCGTTGGGCGTGAAAATCTGATTATTCAGTTCAATATCGCCCAGCACTTGCTTGCCTTCGAGCGCCAGAATTACCGTCTTTTCGCTGTCTATAACTCCGTTTGCATCGCCCTCGTCCACTCGCTGCCAGGAATTCTCAAAGGCAGAATTGCTTATGGAACCGTTAAAGAATGTGGCGAAATCGAATATGGTTGCTTTAAACTGCAATTCGACCTGCGTCGTTCCACTGGTGGTTTTAATGGGGTCGGGCAAGTGCACCCAGAGGGAATCGGAGCTGTCAGAAATAATATCAAAACCGTCACTCTCGGCGATATAGATCCGGCTCTCCTGCCCCGTCATATCCACTTTAGCCTGTGTAAACTGCATCTCGACGCCCTCCGGTGCTTCGATGAGGATCTCGTCAAAACCCCTGCTGGCGTTCTCAAAGGTGGGCTGGATGATATAGGTAAATTCCTGCTCGACGCCGATCTGCTCGAGGCGGGGCGGCACAATTTCGCCAACGACCGAGCGCGCCACCGGGTCCACAAAGTTGAGCGCGAGCGACCGCAGCGTGGCCGATACGAGCGGGTCGTCGGTCAAAAAAATCACCTGGACCGAAACGAATTTTCGCGGACTGGGGGAAGAAATCAGTTCCCCCGAATTAAAATAGCGCCGGCTCCAGCCGCTCCAATCGCTGCCCGGCAAGGTTTGGGTTACCACCGGCCCCACGGAAGACTCACCGAAGAATTTTTTATTGTCTTCGTACGCCTTCTTGGATTCCTCTGGCGTGCCCTCGTATTCCGTCCCGTCTTTTTTGTAGTAGCGCGTTTCGGTGGTGACCGTATTACCCGTCTGGGTTTGAATGATGATATCTGTGCCCGGGGGCGTGTCGGCGTCCCACTCGATCGAAGTCAAATTCTGCGCATTGGTACCCAACTCAATAAAAGGGGAAGTCCCGCCAAAGACCGAGGCGATCCGCGATTCTGGCATGTACCCTTCGCCAAAAAGTTGAATTTCTGACAAACCGTGGCGCCCGCCCCTTATATGCAGCAAATAGGTAAAAGAGAAATACTTTATTTTGGTGACCGGAAAGGTAAAGCCGTGATACGCCTGATTGCTCGAAATGCCAGCCAACCTCCCTACCGTGTGCCAGGCCAGGCTGCCGCCGGCATTGGTGGATCCATCCGACACCTGTATGCGGTAGGCCTTAAAGGCGCCGGGCGGGCTGTTGGAGGCCTGAATCACATAAGCCTGATCTATAAAGAAAGAAGCCGCCAGGTCTATAACCAGTTCGCGTTCGACTTCCTTTGGATCGGACGGCCCCAATTTATCGGGATTGTAACCGCCTTGGGCAGGCCAGAAGGGCGCATTTACACTGCTGTGAATGTCTCCGTCTACCACCACGCTCTCGGCGCCGTTGTTCTCAAAGCTCTTCACACTGCCGCCGCGCTCCAGAGTGCCAATGCCAACATTATCGCCAATAGACCACACCTCCACTTCGGCCAGGCGCGGCAGTTCGCGGCGGTAAAAAACGCGGGGGCCCTGCTTTTCGGTGCCCGCAAGCGCGTCCCAATCTTCCCTGCCTTCCAACAGCCGCAGCTTACCCGACGCCTCCTGGCGAAAGTATTCTATGTCGCCTTGCTCGGTAGCCCCCAACGCCTCGTACTGGGCCTGCGTCACTTGCCGCGCCTTGCCAAAGGCACTGCCGGTGACGCCCACGCCCACATAGCGGACAATATCGCCGGAAAAATCGCCCAGCGCCTGGGGAAACTTGGTGGGCAATTGGCGGGTTAGATCGACCTCAAAGACGCGTTCGTCCTTGACCAATTTATCGGTGCTAAAAACCTTCCTGAAGTTGAGCGTGCCGAGGCGTGCTTCACCCTGAGAGGTGACGACCCTGAACTTCAAAAAGGGATCGCCCAATTCCTCCCCAACAAATTTGAGCACTATTTTCTGGGCCGACACCGCCCGCCCCAGATCAATTTGCACCCACCAATCTTCCACCGGATCGTTCAGGTTGGGCCCCCAATAAGTGTCCATCCTGCCGTCCATGAGATTAGCGGCGCTCGAGGCATTGGTGCCCGCCGCCCGGATGGCGCCGTCGAACTGGGCTGCGTTTAAAACCGTATTAACTCCGGGAACAACAACATCCTGGCCGTCTACTTCGATCACGGTGCTCTTGCGGATGAAAGCGGGGCGCACACCCTCGTCGGTAATCTGGGTGGTCTTTGCCACCTTCTCCCATTGCTCCCACTGTTCTTTGCTATCGATGACCACCTTGCCGTCTCGAATCGAATATCCCGTCTGTTGTGCCCAAACGGCCGGGGCGATGAGCAATGCACTAGCAGCGAACACCAAACCGCAGACGGCGGAAGCCCTGGCAAACTTAAATATGCACCTCATTTCGCTCATTAGCTCATCATCCATATTTGCTCACCGGCCGCAGATCAATAGGCGACGGCGATAACACCACTCTGAATCTCTTCTTCTGTCTGCACGTCCACTTTTATGCGGTACAAGTAGATGCCGGGCGACACTATTTCGTTCTGGTTGTCGGTGCCGTCCCACAAGCGCTCGTACTCGCCTATGGAATCTTCCCCGAAGTACACGTCCTTGACGAGGGAGCCCGAAAGATCGTAAATGCCGATTGAAACCGGAACCGCAGCGGTCACGCGCAAGAGCTTATAGGTTATACGCGCGGCGTCGTTGACGTTATCGCCGTTGGGCGTAAACGGGTTGGGCGCGATCTGCGGCGCAAACACCAGCGACCGGCTCAACGTCGTGCGCACCGAGAGTCGCTCGCTTTCGATCTCGTCCACCGCGTCGCCCGGGTTGATCTTCTGCCTCACCTCGTTGGGTTGGTCGGTGTCGAAGACCCTGCCGTCGAAAAAAGTGCCAACTTCGCGCAGCACCGGGGCGTTGAAGACCACTTCGATCAAGGCGCCGCTGTCCGTCGTCTCCAGTTTGCGCGGCAATAAGACCTCAAAGCCCAAACCGTCTTCTTTGGCCGCCCAGGTAAAATCTTCTTCGTTAACCCCGTCTATTCTGAGCGAATCGACCGAAGTAACGCCCGAGGGCGTGGCAATCTCCACGCCGTTAAAACCGCTGTCCCCAGACCTTATCGTCGGCTGGATAAAATAAGTGAAGTGCGTCACCTCGCCGATGGTTGTCTCCACCGGAAAAATCTCGCCAACTAAATCACGCACGACCGGCGGCGAAGCAGTAAATTCTATAAAATTGATCTTGGATCCCGCGTCCGTGGTAGAAAGGAAATCGGCGCTGATCTGGATAAACTTGTGGGGATCGGGAGAGAGAATGTCAGCGCCCGGGTTGTCAAAATCATATACGCTCGACCAGAAGCTCCAATTTTCGGTGTCGGACGTAACTTGATTGTGTTCGTCTACCGGTTTAAAGATATTGGGCAAACCGTCGTAGCTTTTCTTGTAGTCGGTAAGGTTCAAATTACCGCCGCCCTGCAAATATTTGATACTATCCTGCTGTTCCGGCCTGACCTGCCAGAAGATTACCGGATGGCGGTCGGCACCGGCCCGCGTGCGAATTTCGACGCGGGCTTCGGGATCTTGACTGCCCGACCAGCGAATTTCGCCCCAACTAGACACCTCGTCTAATTCAATTATCTCGGATTCGTACCTGGCTGGGCTAACAAAACCGCCGCCAAATATTTCAAATTCGGCCAGTTCTATGTCCTTGGGGGTTTCGCGGGTGATTTGCAATTGCACCGTCCGGGCCGTTATCGGCGGGTCGAAAGGTATGGCGACCTCGGAATTGGTGTTTTCACTTATTTCCAATATGGGCGGAAAAGTACCTACTCGAAAGAAAGAGAGCGGTTCTAGGCTAATGCCAATCCTAAAGCGCTCCAGAAAGCGCTGCGGTTGGTCTGGCCGCGGCCGGAACCTCACCTCCCTGATGAGAAATGCCCCCCCCAGATCGACCTGCAGTCTTTCAGTGATCAGTCGGTTAAAACTCTCCGGAGCGATCTCGCGAAATTGATAGTGGGTGTTATCATCTCCGTCCAACAATACCTTGCCAACTATGCTGTTGTCGCTGGCAAAGATATTTACAGTAATCGCCCCCCCCCTGTCTTCAAGCGGACCCAACAAGGCTATATTTTCGTCCACGTCAAAAAAAGTGGGTTGCAGCACGCCCACGCCTAGAGAGTCTACTTCAACCCTGTTCAACGTCTGCGCTACCGACCACTCAAACTCTCTAAAATCGATCCCCAGATCCCGCAGACTGTCCCGCTCTGCGGCCGAAAAGGGCGTTCCTAACCTATAAATCGTCAGACTTGACGCTTCCGTTGTGTACAGGAGCCACCCAACCAGAACGAGCAGCGAAAACTTGTATGAGCGCATGATCTTTTTCATTGAACCGAATGATTAAAAAAGGGGGGCGAAAGGTGAATATCTTTCGCCCCCCTCCGAATAGTTCATCTAAACTTTACAGTTTATCTAAACTTATCCTTTAGCGAGAGAAGCTGGCCTTGATGTTACCCCAGCTGTCGGACTCGACTGCGGTGCCGCCCATATCGTCACCGGGCACCCAGATGCTTTCGTCGTACGGCAGCAGCACATAGTCGACCATGGAGGTCGCTTTGAAATAGAGCTCCGTGTCGCCGCTGTTGGTCCAATAGCCGTTGTAGTTGCCTTCGGCGCCGTCGTCGTCGTCCTGCACGGCAACGCCAATGCCCATGATCTCGCCTGCGGCCAAGGTGTGGACGAGCACGTCGGCGTCGTCTATACCCGTCGAGTTGGTCGGCAGGTCGTCAAACGGGGTGAACCACATTTCCATAAACAGGGTGCCGGCACCGCCGTTAATGTCGCCCTCAAAATCCCAGCCCACGCCGGAATAGGGCTCGACGCCGGCCCACGAGGCAGCGCCCCACAGCCACATCTGATTCTCGTTCTGCAGTTGGTAGCGATAGTTCTGCGACAGAGCGCCTTCCCAGCGGTCTGCATCCAGACCGGTGTCGCCCGGCAGCGCCTGGAACTGGCTGTCGCCACTGTGGTCGAAGTCCAGCGTCACCTCGACGCTATCAAAATTATTGTCGATGGTGCCGTAGAACAGGTCGTCGAACCTCTCTTCCATGAAATACAGCAGGTTGGTCTCGGGGCTCCACCCAAAGATGATGCGCTCGGCCAAATTGGAGGGGTCCGGATCGCCTTGCGTACCGGTAACCGTCTCAATCAGGTCGTCGTGGGTCAGCCAAAAAATCGAAGGAACGTTGTCCCACTCACTGATGTCGCCGTCCATCTCAACGTCTCTAATGCCGTCGACGCCAATGGGTACCTGCACGGCGGCCCAATTCCGGTCGAGCCGCAGGTGCGCTTCACTGGGCGCGAAGCTGATGCAAACGAGTGCCAGCAATGATAATACTACAACTGCCTTCTTCATTGGAAAAAATCCTTTCGTTAGAAGAAAATGAAATTCACTAGCTTAAGAGCTTATGCTAAAATTATCTCACATCATCGCGTAATGGCGTTAGAGAAAATTTCTGCGTAGGCCCACAGAGCTTACTATTTCACCTCCTTTCACACGATGTTTGCTCTGACAGAAGTTTTAGGATATACAAGTTAGGTCTTTCACCGATCCAATAATT
>CAXGRO010000228.1:0-8509 GCA_964012055.1 uncultured bacterium | reverse complement strand
CAGCGCTGGCTCGGGGCACAGCCGCGAAGGCTCCAGGTGGTGGGCAATCACCTGGGCGGCGGCGGCGGTTTGGGTGGCGGTGGGGCGCAGACTAGGCGCCATCGGCCGCCCTTTCTGCCGCCGCCAGCGCTTGGGCGATGAGGGTGGTGATGGTCATGGGGCCGACGCCGCCGGGCACGGGAGTGTAGGCGGCGCATTTGTCGACCACCGCCGCCAGCTCTATATCGCCGACGTTGCCCGGGTGGTAGCCCGCGTCTATTACCACGGCGTTGTCGGCGATCCAGGCGCCCTTGATGAACTCGGGGTGGCCCACTGCGCCCACAACGATCTCGGCCCGGCCGATCTCGTCGGGCAGATTCTGGGTGCGCGAGTGGCATATGGTGACGGTGGCGTGGGCGTTGAGCAGCATCATGGCCATGGGTTTGCCCAAGATGGGGCTGCGGCCCACCACCACGGCGCGGCGGCCCTGTAGGGGGATTTGGTAGTGCTCCAGCAGGCGCATGATGCCGGCCGGCGTCGCCGAACCAAAGGCCCGCTCGCCCATAGCCATGCGCCCGAACCCTAGGCAGGTGACGCCGTCGACGTCTTTTTCCAGGGCGATGACGTCAAAGCAGCGGCGCTCGTCGATGTGCTCGGGCACGGGGTGCTGCAGCAGAATGCCGTGCACGTCGGGGTTGGCGTTGAGCTGGTCGATTTGCCCCAGCAGCTGGTCGGTGGTGGTGGATTCGGGCAGGTGCAAGCGCTGCGAATCCATGCCAACGCGCTTGCAGGCATTGCCCTTCATGCGCACATACGTGGCCGACGCCGGATCGTCCCCGACTAAAACGGTGGCCAAAATGGGCGTTCTGCCGTTCTCCGCCTCGAGTTTGGCGACGCGTTTTTTGAGGTCCTCTTCGATTTCTTTGGCCAGCGCTTTGCCGTCCATAACCAGAGCTGTCATTTGGTCTCCTGTCGCCTCGGGTACAATGTGCTGCGATTGCTTGTTTATTGAAACTCAGCATTGATTTCGTTTCCGTCAATTGTATGGGGTGGTGGGCGATCTCTTGGGGTAGTAGGTATACGATCACCGCGTAACAAGCAAACGCCCATTAATACCTCCCCAAAATAAATTAACCTCTTGAGCAACGCACTCAAATTCACCGAGCAAGGCGAGATTGAGGTGCGGGTGCAAGGCGTTGCAGAAAACGAGGGGGAACTTCTGTTTTCGGTGCGCGACACGGGCATTGGCATCCCCCGCGACAAACAGCAGAAGATTTTTGAGGACTTTACTCAGGTAGATAGCTCGACCACCCGCCGCTACGGCGGCACCGGCCTGGGGTTGGCTATTTCGTCGCAATTGGTGCGCCTGATGAGCGGGCGGATTTGGGTGGAAAACGAGGCAGGCGCCGGCAGCACCTTCTTTTTTTCTATCGAATTTGAGGCGGCAAAGCCGGAAAGCGAGTCGCCGCCGCCGATGGGTGAGGGATCGCCCCTGCCGATAGGCGCAGAAGTAGCTGCGCCCGCCATTTCGCTGCACGTATTGCTGGTCGAAGACCATCGCTTTAACCAAATTCTGGCGCGCGAATTATTGGAAAAGCACGGCTACACAGTTTCCACGGCCGACAACGGCCGCGAAGCGTTAGAGGCGCTCGAAGAGATCGCCTGCGATTTAATTTTGATGGACGTGCAAATGCCGGTGATGGACGGTTTTGAGGCCACCACCGCCATCCGCAAACGCGAAGGACAGAGCGGCGGGCGCATACCCATCATCGGGCTGACCGCCCACGCCATGAAGGGAGACCGGGAGCGCTGCATTGAAGCCGGCATGGACGGCTACATGCCCAAACCCATTCAGCCCGATGAACTCTTTGCCGCCATCGGCGAACTGGTGGGCGCCGCAGACGCGGCCGTCGAGAAAACGTCCACAGTCGCTGCGGTGGGATTTAATCGCGGGGAGTTGCTCAACCGCCTCGAAGGCGATATGGAACTATTGGGAAAAATGGTCGAGCTCTTTTTTGAGGACTACCCGCGCTATCTGGCTGTCCTAGAAGAAGCCCTAGAGCAAGGCGATGCCGAAGCCGTGCGCCGGGCCACGCACGGTTTTAAGGGACCAGTGGCGACGCTTAGCTTGATCCGGGCGCTCGACCTGGTATTGCACCTGGAGAATATGGGGAGGAGCGGCGATTTAGAAAGTGCGGAGGCCGTTTGTCAGGAATTGCGAGAAGAAATAGAACAGGTGCGGCCGCAACTACTCGCCATGGGGCGGGGCGAAACTTTCGCAAATTGATATTTTCGCATATTTTTTATCTAAATTCTTTCGTAAAAAGAAATGCCGACACCATGAGCATAGAAAGCCTTTTTGAAGCCCCCGAGCCCAAGGTGGGCAAGAACGTGTTAGTAGTAGATGACTCGGCGATGATGCGCCACGTGGTATCCCAGGTAGTCGCCCAATTGGGGCATCGCGCTATTGAGGCCACCGACGGCGAAGACGCCCTGAGCAAGGCGGTTGCAAATTTGTCCGATCTCATTGTCATAGACGTGGACATGCCAAAAAAAACGGGGTCGAATTTCTCAAAGAATTGCGCACCAAGACGCGCTTTGTGTCAACGCCGGTTATCATGCTGACCTCGCTCAAAGACCAGGGCATAATGAGCCAGGTAGTGCGCCAGAAGGTCAAGGACTTTCTCGTCAAACCCGCACATCCCCAAAAGCTGCGGGCCCGCATTCGCAAATACCTCGGCTAACAAATAACGACAGACAAGGAGTGGCCATGCCTCTAGGAGAAAAGAACGCGATCATCGCCGGCTGCGGCCTGCACCACGTGGCCGTACAGGCACGCGATTGGCAGGAGTCGCTCAAGCTCTACCGTGACGTGCTGGGCATGGAAATTGTCGCCGAATTCGGCACCCCCGAGCGCAAGGTCCTCTTACTTGACGCCGGCGACGGCGCCCACATCGAACTCTTCCAGCCCACCGCCGAATCGCCGGCCCCCGGCAGCGAATCGGCCAACGACCCGCTCACCCACGTGGCGCTGGCCGCCGCCGATGCGCGCGCCGCCACTGAGCGGGTGCGCCAGGCCGGTTACGAGATTACCGTGGAACCCAAGGACGTAGATTTGGGCGGTTTGCAGGTCACCATTGCTTTTTTTATAGGGCCCTGCGGCGAAGTGCTCGAATTTTTTCAAACGCACTGAGCCCGGCTATGGCGAAGCGCAGCGATTTGCACCGTCTGGTCTACTCGTCTGAGCAGGGCCGCGTTGCCCATAAAGAACAACCTAAAAAACAAAAGCAAGCGCCCGCCGACGGTTTGGTGCGCCTGCGCCGCGAGACCAAAGGCCGCGGCGGCAAGACCGTAATAACCATTGCCGGCGTGCCGCTAGACGACAGCGCTTTGCGCCAGCTGGCCGCCGACCTCAAGCGCGCTTGCGGTACCGGCGGCGCCGTCAAAGACGGCATCATCGAGATCCAGGGCGACCACCGCGAACGACTGGTCGCCGAATTGGAAAAACGCGCCTATAAAGTCAAGTTGGCCGGCGGCTGAGGGCGGAGGAATTTTCTGGGATTTATGATCGACACAGCCCCGGACCTGGAAGCGCTGGTGGCGCGCGCCCGCCGGTGCCCCAGCGTCGCTTTCGATACCGAATTTGTCTGGGAGCGCACCTACTACCCGCACCTGGGCGTTATCCAGGTCGCCCTTTCCCCCGAAGAATGTTTTTTGGTAGACGCCGTGGCCCTCGAAGACCTGTCGCCGTTGGGCGCCCTGCTCGCCGACGCCGGGGTGGTTAAAATTCTGCACGACGCCCAGCAGGATTTGACCATTTTGTGCCGCGCCACCGGCGCCGCCGGTCGCAACGTGTTCGACACCCGCGTCGCCGCCGGTTTTGCCGGACTCAAGTCGACCACCTCGCTACAGGACTTGCTCAACGAAGTGGTGGCCGTGGAGTTGGCCAAGGCCGAAACGCGCACCAATTGGCTGGCCCGCCCACTGTCGCCCCAGCAAGTGGAGTACGCTGTTGACGACGTGCGCTATTTGCAGGCGGCGCGCCAGGGTCTGCTGGAGCGCGCCGCCGAGCGCGGCCACACCGCCTGGCTGGCCGAGGAGCTGGAATTGTTAGACGACCCCGCCCTCTACGAAACGGCAGATCCGCGCGCCTATTTTCAGCGCATCAAAACCAGCCGCCCCCTGGCACCGCGCGAACTGGCGGTTTTGCGCGAGCTGGGCGCCTGGCGCGAAACCGAAGCCCAGCGCCGCGACCGCCCCCGCAGTCACGTGGTGGCCGACAAGGCCCTGGTGAGTTTGGCGCGGCGCAAACCCATTACCTTAAAAGCGTTGCATTCGATTAATCACCTCTCGTCCAGAGGGGTGGAACGCTACGGCGAAGCCCTGCTGCAACAGGTGGAGCGCGGCCTGGCCGTCGGCCAGGAGGAATGGCCCCCGCCGATCTTACTGCCCGCCGATAAAGACGTTTTGGACGAGCGCACCAAGTGGGTATGGGACCACATAGAACAGCGCGGCGCAGAGAAGGACATAGACCCGGCCCTAGTGGCTTCGCGCAGAGAAGTTAAAGACTTGATTTGCGATGGCGCCGCGGACAACGGCGGGCGCCTGGCACGCGGTTGGCGGCGCGCATTTCTCGGCGAGGATTTTTTGGACGAGCTGGCGCAATTGCCGGCCGTGCGCTTGCGCTCGTCGCGCCGGCGCCGATACCGGCGTTCCAGGTAGGACTCTAGGCGGCGTGGGCGCCGTGAGCAAACGACAAAATGACGCGTTTGGCGGCACCCGTATTTTATTCCTCCACCGATTCCGCCTCGTAGCGCCACACCCGCAGATCGTCGCTCCAATAGTCCAACGGCAGGCTGGCCTTGTGTTTGAGGTGGCGCAGGAAGAGTGCCGAGTCAGACACTTGCTCCCACACCGCCGGCAGCAAGCAATTTCCTCCAGCGGGCTCAAAACGGGAATGTGGATGCGCAGCTGGGCCAATTCCCGTCGTTGCACCGGGTCAAAGCGCGGGTCCTGGGTGGCGGCGGCGCGGGCATTGTGGGCCACGTCTTCTAGCAGCGGCCACTGCGCCTCCACCGAACCAATGCAGCCGCGCAATTTCTCGTCCACTCGCAGCGTGACAAAAGAGCCGCGCTTTTGCCGCCACTGCGGCTCGTACTTATCCAAATTGATTTTGCAGGGGCGGTTGTGGATGAGTTCGTGTTCAATGGCTAACCTGGCCACTTCGAGCAAAATTTTCCGCTTTGCGGCGTTTAATTCGGTCGCTTCAGTCACCGTTTGTCAAATATAGTCTATTGTTTTTTGTTGACTCCTGTGGCTGAAAAAATAACTTATTGGGTGGGAGCTAGCTACAGTTGCACAAAGGAGAACATTTTATGCCAAGCGCCGTGGCGTTTAGCGCTTTCGTTTTTGTATTCGGGTACGCCGTTGATGCGGCGGCGACGGATAAATTCGGCGGTGCCTTTAAGGGTTCCACCTCCGACAGCAGCTCCCTCGTGTGGTTTGCTGTGGTCATTGTCGTCGCCGTGGTCGTAGCCAGTTTGCTGGCCCATTTGACCACGCGCTTGCAAAAGCGCAAAGTGGCGGCGACGCGCAAAAAAGAAACCCAGAAACTCGCCCAGAATTTTAAAGAACAGGCCGCGGCCAAGGGTTTTGAATTCTCCGAGAGCCGCACCCTGGAAAATTTGGCCTTGCGGATCGAAGCCAAAAACCCCGCTTCCCTGTTGGAATCGCCCGAAGGCCGCGAGCGTTTGCTGTCGGACATCAAGCGCCGCAAGCGTCGCCGCCAGCGCGAAATTAAAATGCTCGACAATATCGAGAAGAAATTACAGCGCGTCGGCGAGGGGACCATACACCAGCGCGAGTTCATGCGCGCCGAGGTCAATATGCCGTTGTGGATCGCCCCAGGAAAAGAGGTTTTTCTGCCGCCCACGGCAACGGAGGAAGACTCCGACGACCCCCTGGCGGAGAGCGGCTCGGTCAGAGGGCAGCTGCTCGATTTGAGCGAGGGCGGGGCTGCCGTAGAGGCGGAATTGGACCTGGGGCGCGGCGAAGTGTTGCTCTTCTGGTCTGCCGAACACGATTTGTGGTTCTCCGAAACCTCGGCCAGTGTAGTCGACGTCGTGCGCAGCCAGGTCAAGTCGGTATTGCCCCTGCGCTTTGTCAGCGCGCCCTCGGAAGAACTGCTCGAACTGCTTCCCGTAGAGTAAATTTCTTTTCTGTAAAATTCCTTTATGCCATCGCCCTTTTCCCTGCGCTACCTGCTCGCCTCCTGCATGTATGGCACCTTGCCGCTGACCGAGATCGTGCCCGAGGTCGGTAAAATTGGCGCGACCCATATCGATATTTGGCCGCAAAAACACGGCGATCAGCGCGAGCAAGTAGAGGCGATGGGGCGCGCCGCTTTTGCCGACCTCCTCAACCAACACGGCGTGGGGCTGGGCGCCTCGACGCGCTTTGATTTGGGCCCGTTTGGCCTGCGGGAAGAGATGCACTTTGCGCGCTCGCTGGACGCCCAATTACTGGTCTGCGGCAGCAAGGGGCCAAAGGGGTTGGAAGGGGACGTGCTGCGCGCCGCCGTAAAGGAATTTGTCGAGCAGTTGCGGCCCCATTTGGCCATCACCGAGGAGACGGGGGTGCGCCTGGCCATAGAGAACCACAGCAGCGCCTTGATCGAATCGCCCGACTCAATCAAGTGGCTGGCCGAGTTTGCCCCCTCGCCGCAATTGGGCATCGCCCTGGCGCCCTACCACCTGCCCAACGACGCCGGGCTTATCGCCGCTTTGGTCCGCGCCTTGGGCAACGAGCACCTCTTTCTATTTTACGGCTGGCAGCACGGCGTCGGCTGCACGGAAAAGCGTCCCAAGGCGGAGGAATTGCTGCAAATGCCCGGGCGCGGCGACTTGGATTTTGTGCCCATTGTCGCCGCCCTCAAAGAAATCGACTACGCCCACTGGACGGAGATCTTCATGCACCCGGTGCCGCGCGGAATCCCCATTTTGAGCACCGCCGCGCAAGTGACGGCAGAGATCAACCGCGCCCGCGCCTACCTGGAAGATTGTCTGGAGCAGGTGTAGCGGCGGGAGGCGAGCCCGCCCTAGTGGCGCTGCTTAAGTTGTGACGCTGTTGGCGGATATAGGACGCTGGCCCCATACGTCCTCAGGTAGCCGCCAGCAGCACTTCTTCTTCCACATTTTGCGGGTCGCGCCGGTGCGCCATTGAGCGCGCCATATAGTCGTCCAGCAATTCGATGGCAAATTCTTCCACCATCTCGGCGCTCGTCACCTCGTTGCTTTCGCTGGATATCAATACCGAGGCCAGGTGCCCCGGGTCGAAGACCGAGACGGCGGGACCGTACTTTTGGCGCAGGGCGCGCAGCTTGTCCCAATTGCCGTCCAGGTGCGCCACCTGGCAGTCGAGGTTGGCGGTGGCGCTGACAAAGTCGTAGTAGTTAGTGGTGCTGGCGATCATTTCGCCCACCGGCGAGAGGACGCCGCTGGGCAAACCGCACACGGCGGTAACCAGGTAGGCGCGGCAGGAGTAGGCCCAGTAGCTTTGCATCAGGCCGCCGTGGTACATGGAGGGGAAGAGGATGAGGTCGGCTTTTGCGTCGACGTACTTCTGGCGTATTTCGTCAAAGTTGAGGTCAAAACAAATGGCGCAGGCGACGCGGCCAAAATCGCATTCGAAGACGGGCGCGTCGCGGCCGCAGAGCACTCCGCCCTCGGTGGTTTCGTGGATGACCGGAAAATTCTTGTTGTAGAACCCCATGGAGTTGCCGTCGCGGTCGAAGAGCTGCACGGAGTTGCGCCAGCTGCCGTCCTCCACCTGGCGCAGCGCCGGGTAGGTGACGTAACATTGGTGCTGGCGCGCGACGCCGGCAAAGTAGTCGCCTATTTGGGCGCCGCGTATTTGGTAGTAGGTCTGGCGTTCTTCGGTGCTGTGGGCCGGGTAGCGGTCGCAGCACTCGGGCACGACGATGAGGTCGGGTTGGTCGGGCAGGACCTGGGCGAAGCGGCCTTGCCAGTAGTGGATCATTTGGTCGATGGCGGTTTGGTTGGCGTCGGGGTGGGTGGTGGGGTTTTTGGCGGCGATGGTGCTTATTTTGACGTGGTTGGCCATGGGGGACTCCGTTTTTTAGTTGTGTTAAATGTGGGGTGAGGCTAGCGTTTGCCTGGGACGCGGTGTGGGGGTGGTCCTTGCACTCATGGCGCTCAACTCTTCGAGTTTGGCGGACCTTCGGTGCTCGCCGGGCGTTGGCGTAGAGTCTGGCGTCTAAAATACAATATACGTTAAGATATCCGGTCTTATAAGGGAAAGGATGTAGTGTCATTTCCCAAGTCGGATCCGATATATCGTATTATATCTGATATATCGGATCACAACATTTTAGGGGTAGTCCCTACTCTCTTAGAGGTCTTTCAAAAAGCCTTCTTTCTTCTTAAAATGCCCTTTGGGTCATTTTTTAAAATCTCTTTATAACAATACTGTGGACACTTTTTGTAAGTCATTGATAAATAACGGCTTAGGC
>CAXGRO010000227.1:0-8510 GCA_964012055.1 uncultured bacterium | reverse complement strand
GCGGCTTTTGGTGGGGCGCGGCGGTGCCCGCCGTGCTTTTCGGGATCAACGGTGCCGGTCACTATTGGCCGGCCGTGGGGGAAATTGAGAACTGGCTCAACCTAGGGGATTTTTTGTTGGACGACCCGTGGAAAGCCATGGCCACTTTTCAGGCGCGTTTTATCTTTGAATTTTCGCCGCTGCTCATCGGCGTGGCTTTTCTGATGCCGGTGGAGGTGTCATTTAGCACCTGGTTCTTTTTCTTTGTCACCCGCGTGCAATTGCTGGTGACCCATTTGTTGGGGTGGTCGGAGTACGAGAGCAATTTTGTGCCCGGGCACGGCTCCCCCTGGCTCGACTGGCCGTCGCACGCGCCTTTCTTCATGCCCCAGGCGCGCGGCGGGCTCATTTTTTTGGCGCTGTTCAGTTTGTGGACGGCGCGCCGTGCGCTCGTAGAAGCGATCTCGACGCAGCGTTTTGCGGCCTGGGGGTTTTTGTTGGGATTTTGCGTTTTGTGGGCCTGGATCGTCGCGGCGGGCATACCACTGGTGCTGGCCGGCGCAACATTAGTGATGTTCTTTATCCTGAGTATTGCCTACGTGCGCATGCGCATCGATGGCGGTCTGCCGGTGACGGGCGTGTTTCAGATTCTCGGTTACCTGTTTTTCATCACTTTGGGCACCGGCTCGGGTGTTTTTGCCGACCAGACCTATGTGGCGTTTGCGTTTTTGGGCGTGTTGGGTTATTCCGCCGTGGGCATCTGGCCGGCGTTACAGTTTGAGAATTTAAAGCTGGCCGAAGTTTGCGGCGTCAGTGCGCGGCGCATTATCGCGGCCATGTGCGTGGGTTTGGTAGTGGGGTTGGGGGCGGGGTATTTCTTTGCCTTGGAAGCCATTTACGAACACGGACTCTACACATTGCGCGAACAGGGCGGGGGGCGGGGCGCCGCTCTTATTGGCCGCTTTTACAATTATCTATATCGGGGGCCGGGCACGGTGGACGGCGAGACCGATTGGGTGCGTCTGCTCTTCCACGGTGTGGGGGCCGCCGTCACCTGGATGCTGACGCTGATGCGAAATTTATACCTGCGCTGGCCCTTGCATCCCATGGGTTTTATCTACGGAACGGGATTTGGCTGGCTGGTTTGGGGGTCGGCGCTGGTGGGCTGGCTGTGCAAGTGGTTGACCGTGCGCTACGGCGGCGCCCAGACCTATCGCCGGGTGTGCCCTTTCTTTTTAGGTTTGATTTTTGGCGAGCTGGGGATGCGTCTCTTGTGGAGTGGTGTGGCGTTGTGGAAGGGTGAGTTGGGCGCCGGTTTCAGGATGTAGGAGGTGGTAATGGCTAAAGAGCAGCGGGCCGACGCCGAACTGGAGGCCTACCGGGCATTGATGCAGCGCCCCGAACGCAGCACCGAGGGGTTTACCCGGCGCACAGTGGTGGGGGCGTTCTTCGTCGGTTTTATTATGATGCCCGGCGCCATCTACATGGGGCTGATTGCCGGCGTCGGTTTGGGTTCGGCGGCCGAGTGGGTGACGATCATTTTGTTTTCGGAATTGGCGCGCCGCGCTTTTGCGCCGCTGACGCGCCAGGAAATATACGTCATCTACTACATCGCCGGCGGTTTGGCTGGCGCCGTTGGCGGCGCCATGCTGGGCGGCGGCCCCTTTGGTCACCTCATCTGGAATCAATACCTGGCACAATCGCCGGCGGCGGCCGGTTTTGGTTTGGCGCCGCACATCCCCGAGTGGGTGTCGCCGCCGGCCGATTCGGAAGCGTTACTGGGACGCAGTTTTTTACACCGGGCGTGGATTCCTCCCATCGCCGTACTGGTGTTTTCGCAGGTGCTGGCGCGCCTGGAGTGGTTTTCGCTGGGGTACGTGCTCTTTCGCATCACCTCAGATGTGGAGCGCCTACCCTTTCCGCTGGCGCCGGTGGCTGCCCAGGGCGCCATGGCGCTGGCCGAACAGGAGGACGACGCTGCGAGTTGGCGCTGGCGTTTATTCTCCATCGGCATGGGTCTGGGGCTGCTCTTTGGCTCGGTGTACGTGGGGTTGCCGGCGTTGACCGGTTTGATCGCCAGTGACCCAATTGTGCTCTTGCCCATCCCCTGGATCGATTTGACGCCCGCTACCGAGTCGTTTTTGCCGGCCGCCCCGTTGGGCATAGGCACGGATTTGGGGCTGGTGTTGCTGGGCACGGTATTGCCCTTCTGGGTAGTGGTGGGCAGCTTTGCCGCTGCCATGATTCACGCCCTGGGCAGCCCGGTGCTCTACCACATGGGGTTTTTGTCGCATTGGCGTCCGGGCATGGATACGGTGTTGACCAATTTTTCCAACGACTTGGACGTGTGGCTGAGCGTTTACATTGGTGCGGGCGCGGCGGTGGGCGTCATTGGCTTGGTTCATTTAGGTCGGTCGATGTGGACCTCGAGCAAGGAGTTGCGCCGTCAGGAGTGGGCCGCTCGGCTTAGGCAGACTCCGCAGGGGCGCGGCGATTTTTCGCTGTGGCTGGCTGTTGGCGTCTATCTGGTTTCGATGCTGGCCATGATACTGCTCTGTTTGTATCTGCTCGAAGACGATGAATTCCCTTTACTTTTTTTATTAGCTTTTGGTTTTTTGCTAAGCCCCCTGCTGTCGTACGCCAACGCGCGCATGTCTGGATTAACCGGACAAACGGTGAGTTTTCCCATGATCCGCGAAGGGGCTTTTATTCTCAGCGGTTACCAGGGGGTAGACATATGGTTTGTCCCCATCCCCTATGCCGACCACGGCCGTCGGGCGCAGCTTTTTCGCGAGGTCGAATTAACGGGGACCAGTTTCAGGAGCATCCTCAAAGCAGAGCTGTTGCTCCTGCCCTTGAGCCTGGTCTGCGGTTTTATCTTCTGGTCGTTGATCTGGCGCATGGGGCCGATTCCGTCACCGGCATTTCAATACGCCCAAACCTACTGGCACCTGATCGCCCTCAAGCAGTGTTTGTGGTATTCGGCGACTTTGGGCGACCAGGCCGGCAGTCTGTTTCACGAAGCGATCAAAGCGGAGTGGATCCTGGGCGGTTTTGGCTTTGCCGGAGGCTCGTTTGCGCTGTTGTCGTGGCTGCGCTTGCCGGTTTCGCTGGTCTACGGTTTTGTGCGCGGCATACAGGGTTTGCCGCATATGTTGATACCCGAAATGGCTGGCGCGCTGCTGGCGCGCTATGTATTGGAGCGGCGCTTTGGCCGGGAGCGCTGGCGCCGCTTTGCACCGGTGCTCTTTGCCGGTTTTGCCTGCGGCATGGGATTAATCGGCATGGCGGCGGTGGCCATTGCGCTCATTTCCAAGTCGGTGAGCCAGATGCAGTATTGATCAAATACCGAATTTTATCACGTGTTCCAGATCACATTTGAATTGCGCGATGGGGACTATACTATCAAACGGCGCAATGTCTTGAGTTTGGCGCCGAGTGGTAAGAGTAGGAGAGGATAGTTCTGTGCCTAAGGCATTGAGACAGTGGTTATTTAGCTACAGCTTGATCGGCGTTTTACTGTGCGCCGCTGTTCGGGGTATGGCGCAGGAGTTGCCGGACGATTTTACTCTGCTGAGTCTGGAAGAGCTGATGAACATCGAGGTGTCGTTGGTATCGCGCAAACACGAGCATCTTATGGAAGCGCCGGCGGCGGTGTACGCGCTGGCGGGCGAGGACATACGGCGTTCGGGGGCGACGAGTTTGGCCGAGGCGTTGCGCCTGGTGCCGGGGTTGTAGGTGGCGCGCATCGACGGCAATAAGTGGGCGGTTAGTGCGCGCGGCTTTAACAACCGCTTTGCCAATAAATTGCTGGTGCTCATCGACGGGCGCACGGTGTACACCCCGGCTTTTTCCGGCGTGTACTGGGAGGCCCAGGACCTGCTGTTGGAAGACGTCGATCGCATCGAAGTGATTCGTGGTTCGGGGGCGACGCTGTGGGGGGGCAATGCGGTCAACGGCATTATCAATATCATAACCAAGCGGGCGGGCGATACCCAGGGCGCGCTGGTGCTGGGCGGCGGCGGCACCGAAGAGCGCGGTTTTGGCGGGGCGCGCTACGGCGGCCGTATAGGCAACGGCGCCGATTATCGAATTTTTGCCAAGTATTTTAATCGCGACCAATTGGTGGACGCGCAGGGTATGGGCACGGACGACGGGTGGGCGGTAGTGCGTGGCGGCGGGCGGCTGGACTGGGGAGGAGGAGGGCGGCGCCATGTTGACCGTACAGGGCGACCTCTTTAGCAGTGCCATCGACCAGGTGTTCACCTTTCCTTTATTGGTGCCGCTCTATCAACGCACTGTAGTCGATGATACCGAATTTTCTGGCGGCGATCTAGTGGGGCGCTACCAAAAGAGCGATCTGGCTTTGCAGGTTTATTACGACTGGACCGACCGCAGGGAGTATCACGTTGCGGAAAAGCGCCGCACTTTTGATGTCGATCTCCAATATCGCCTCGTTTGGGGCGGCAGGAAATTGTATGGGGTGGGGGGTATCGGCGCTCGGCCGACGAGGCGACAAATTCAGACGTGCTGCAGTTTGATCCAAGTGGGCGCACGGTGGAGCGCTTCACTTTATTTGTGCAAGACGATGTGGCGATAATAAAAAAGAAAGTGCGTTTAATTGCCGGATCGAAATTTGAGCACAACGATTTTACGGGGTTTGAGGTGCAGCCCAATTTGCGTTTGTTGTGGACGCCCGGTCAGCGACAGACCCTGTGGGGGGCGCTCTCTCGCGCCGTGCGTATTCCGGCGCGCATAGACGACGACCTGACGCTCTTGGGCCAGGTGACGCCGCCCGATTCGAACGTATTGTTGCGCCCGGCGGCCGCTTATGTGCTGGGCGATCCGGGTGTGGAATCGGAGAAGATGCACGCCGCCGAATTGGGTTGTCGTTTGCAGCCCACCGATATCTTCTTTGTCGATCTGGCGGCCTATTACAATACCTATGATGGCGTGACCGTGGCCCCGGTGGTGGACAGTGTGGCCGTACCTTATCTGTATGTGCCGTTGGGGGTGAGCAATGAGTTAGATGGTCGGGCGTTTGGTTTTGAAGTGGTCGCCGAGTACCGGCCGGTGGAGCGCTGGCAGTTGTACGCGGCGTATAGTTATCTGAATATGGGCGGTGGGTTTGACGACGTAGACTCCAATCGGGTGACCCTGGCCCAGGCCGGGTTTAACCCAGCGCACCAGGTGATGCTGCACGCGCGTTTTGATCCAGCGGAACGCTGGCAGATAGACGGGCAAGTGCGCTATGTGGGCGAGTTGGCGGACTTTGCTGTGGACGCTTATGTCGAATTGGATTTGCGCCTGGCGCACCGGGTGGGGAAAAATCTCGAAGTATATATCTGGTTGGGCAGAATCTATTGCAGGACCACCACGCCGAATTTGCACCGCAATTCATTCAGACGCCCCGGGCCGAGGTCGAGCGAGGGGTGTACAGCGGTTTTACCTGGGGGTTCTGAACTGAGTTTGGAATTAATGGGCAAAAAATACGCGTGCATCTTAACGCTCATAATCGCGCTTGGCGCGATACAACTGTCTGAAGCAAAGGCGCAGAGCGATCTAGAATATCAGATCAAGGCGGCGTTTCTCTTTAAATTTGCCTATTTTGTCGACTGGCCGGAGGCCGCATTCAGCGATTCGGCGGCGCCGCTAATTATTGGGGTTTTGGGCGAAAATCCTTTTGGCGACACTTTGGAGAAGACGGTGCAAGGCAAGCAGGTGAAAGGGCGGAAAGTGGAGATCAGGTGATTGTCCGGATATGAGGGTATAGAAGTCTGTCACGTCCTTTTTATCGGTTCGGGAACGCAACGCGGCCTCAAGGAGACGCTGAAACAGTTGAACGGCATGAGCATTTTAACGGTGGGCGAGCACAAGCGCTTTGCCCGCGCCGGCGGCATGATTCAGTTTGTCATGCGCGACGGCACGGTGAATTTTGCCATGCGGCCCGAGGCGGCGCAGCGCGCCAAACTGCGCCTGGGCGCCAAGTTGCTCAAATTGACCGAGATCGTCAAATAGCGCGCATTTTTCTCTTGCCAGCAGCCGAGCAACTTTTATCTTACTGCGGTTCATTTATTTACCGGCATATTTTTGACTCGGAGAAAGGCAACTCATGCACCCATTTGAAGATCTTGTCGTCCCCCCCAAAACCGTCGGCATTCACTGGTTTGGGCAGAGCACATTTGCCCTCAAAGACGCTGCGGGCACCATTGTTCAGGTAGATCCTTATTACCCCGCCGAGCGCCCGGTCGAAACCTTTATCCACGCGCGCCCGCCGCTGCACGAGGCGTCTTTGCGCACTGATTACATTCTGCTGACCCACAACCATGGCGATCACACCTGCCTGGAGTCGATCGAGCGCATTCGCGCCGCCTATCCCGATGTGCGCATCGTCGGCCCGTCCGAAAGCGCCGCGGCGGTGCAGGAAGCCGGCGTGCCGCAAGAGGAGGTTAGCGTGGTGACAGCCGGCGACGAGGCCGAATTGGGCTCGATGAAAGTGCACACGGTGTGGGCTAAGTTGCCCGCTGGTTTGCCCGAGGACAATATCGAGCCGCCCGATGTGCAGCATCTGGGTTATGTGGTAGACGCCGGCGGGGTGCGGGTTTACCTTTCCGGCGATCCGGTCAATACTTTTGGCAACCACGAGGAGTTGCTCGCCCCGGTGCGCCAATTGCAACCCGACATTGGCCTGCTCACCAACCACCCCAACGAAGGCGAGTTTCCCTTCTTCGATGGCTCGGCCAAGATGGCCAAGAGCATAGGGCTCAAGGCGGCGGTGCCGGCGCATTACGCCTGTTTCGTGTCGCGCAACTACGACCCGCACGAGTGGGCGTCGCACCTGGAGGGAGTGGAGCCGTTGGTTATTCCATACAATCAGTCGGCGGTGTACGCGGCGTAAGTTTTGTTAGTTCTGCAGCAGCGCGCATTGTAGACAGCAATATACCGGAGGGGCTGGACATTGGTTTAGCTCCTCCAGTTTCGTTTTTATCCTTGTGCAATTTATCACAACCAGAGGAACATGGCATGCAGTATTTGCAGGTTAAAACCCATCCCGATGGGGCAGTGTTGGAGAAGGAAAAACAGTTGGCCTGGAAGATCGCCGAAATGGCGGCGGCAAATGAGGCGGCGGACGACGATGTGCTGGAGATGATCGGCAATCGCTTTATCGACAATGCGGCCGTGGCCGTTGCGGCAATCAACCGCCAGCCGGTGCGCAATGCCAGACTATTGGCGCTGGGCTACGCGCACCCCCAAAACGGAGGCGCACGGCTTTTTGGGGTGCCCAACGGACGCACCTACCACTGCGAGTGGGCCGCCCTGGCCAACGGGGTGGCGGTGCGCGAGCTCGATATGCACGATTGTTATCTGGCGGCCGACTACTCACACCCGGGCGACACTATTCCGGGCATATTGGCGGCGGCGCAACAGGTCGGGTGCAACGGGCACGACTTGGCCTTGGGGGTGTTGACCGCGTACGAGACGCAGATGGCGCTGGTCACCGGCATTTGCCTGCACGCGCACAAGATAGATCACGTGGCTCACCTGGCGCCGGCAGTGGCGGCGGGCATTGGCACTATGTTGCGCATGCCGGCGGAGCAAATATATCAGGCTGTCAATCAGAGTCTGCATCTGGCTTGCGCCACGCGGCAGTCGCGCAAGGGAGACATTACCAGTTGGAAGGCCTATGCTCCGGCGCAAGCTAATAAAATCGCCATCGAGGCCGTTGGCCGGGTGCGGCTGGGAGAGCGCGCTCCGTCCCCCATCTACGAAGGCCGCGACGCGGTCATCGCCTGGATGCTCGGCGGGCCGGAGGCCGAATACACCGTGCCGCTGCCCGCTGCCGGGGAAAGGCTGCGTTTGATCATGCGTTCCTACACCAAGGAACACTCGGCCGAATACCAGGCCCAGGCGTTGATCGACATCGGCTACGCCCTGCACGCGCGAGACATTGATTTAGAAGCGGTGGAGGACGTGGTGATCCGCACCAGCCATCACACCCACTACGTTATCGGCACCGGGGCCAACGACCCGCAGAAGATGGACCCGGATGCCTCGCGCGAAACTTTGGATCACAGCGCCATGTACATTCTGGCGGTGGCCTGGGAAGACGGCGCCTGGCACCACGTACACAGTTATACTTCCGAGCGGGCGCACCGGCCGTCTACGGTGGCGCTATGGCATAAGATTCGCACCGAAGAGGTGGAAGGGTGGACCGCGGCCTACCACGACCCCGATCCGCAGTACAAGAAGTTTGGCGCCGAAGTGGTGGTGCGCCTGCGCGACGGCTCACAAATAGCCGAGTGGCTCGACAATCCCAACGCCCACTATCTGGGCAAGCGCCCGTTTGAGCGGCCCGACTACGTAAACAAATTGCGCGTACTCACCGAAGGGTTAGTGGATGCGGAGGAAGTTGAACGCTTTTTGGGTCTGGTGGCGCGGCTGCCCGAGTTGAACGTCGATCAAGTTGGGGAATTAAATGTCGTGGTGCCAGAGGATAAGTTGGAAGATGGGATGAGCGATAGAGTTGGAAT
>CAXGRO010000226.1:0-8512 GCA_964012055.1 uncultured bacterium | reverse complement strand
CGCGGTCTGATGATCGGCCACGTGGCCCCAGAAGCAGCGCAGGGTGGCGCCATCGCCGCCCTGCGCGACGGCGACCAAATCACCATAGACACCACCCAAGGCCGCATCGACGTCGACCTGAGCGCCGAGGAAATTGAGCAGCGCCTATCGCAGTGGCAGGCCCCCCCGCCCAATTACACCAGCGGCGTCATGGCCAAATACGCCCGCTCGGTCTCCTCCGCCTCGCAAGGCGCCGTCACCATCTGAGGCTCTCCGTGAACAGCACCCTATTCTGTCCCGTCTGCGACGCCGACTACGGGAGTAAGGCCCTGCCGCACCGCTGCACCACCTGCGGCGGCGCCTTCTCCCTGGCGACAAGTCCGCCCTCTTTCCCCCAGGAAGAAATCGCCCGCCGCCCGGCCACCATGTGGCGCTACGCCGAAGCCCTGCCCCACTTCGACCGTCCCATCTCGTTGGGCGAAGCCACCACCCCCCTGGTCCCCTTCCAATGCGGCGATCTCGAACTATTGGCCAAGTGCGAACACACCCTGCCCACTGGTTCCTACAAAGACCGCGGCGCTTCTCTATTAATGAGTTATCTAAGTGAATTGGGCATAGAAGAAGCCGTCGAGGACTCCTCCGGCAACGCCGGCGCCGCCATGGCCGCCTACGCCGCCCGCGCCAGCCTCAAACTCAAGGTCTTCTGCCCCTCCTCGGCCTCGGCCGGCAAGCTGGTGCAGATCCAACTCTACGGCGCCGAGTTGGTGCGCGTCGAAGGCCCGCGCATCCGCTCCACCGAAACCCTGCTAGAATACGTCGAAGAGACCGGCGCCTTCTACGCCTCTCACTTGTGGCACCCCCTCTTCATCGAAGGCATAAAAACCACCGCCTTCGAGATCGCCGAACAACTAGATTGGTCCCCCCCCGACGTCGTCCTCTGTCCGGTGGGCGCCGGCAGCATCCTCCTGGGCCTGTACCTGGGCTTCAAAGACCTACTCGATGCCAACCTCATCTCCCAATTGCCCCGCCTGGTAGCGGTACAATCCCAAAACGTCTCGCCGGTTTATCAAGCCTTCACCGACGGCGCCGATTACGTCACTCCCGCCTCCAACCCCCAACCCACCCTGGCCGAGGGCATCGCCTTGCCGGCCCCCGTGCGCGGCCCCGAAATTCTCCAAGCCCTACACGAATCGGCCGGCACCGTCGTAACCGTCAGCGAAGAAAAAATCGCCGCCGGCGTACAGGCCATGGGCACCGTCGGCTTCTGCGTAGAACCCACCTCGGCAATTATTTGGCACGGCGCCCAAGAACTCCACCACCAGGGCTTCATCTCACCGGACGACACCGTCGTCGCCGTCCTCTCCGGCCACGGCCTCAAGGCCGCTCAATCTATCGGGGATCTTCTAGGTTAAATTGGGAATGTAACGTCGTAAATCCAACGTAAACGTACGTTGAGCGCATTAGGGGAGGTCTCAGAACGGATTCATACCCCCGGAGCCGCAGGATGCGGCGCAGGGGGTAATGCCTCGGAGCGGCACAGGATGTGCCGCGAGAATGAGCGACGAGACCTCCCCTAATGCGCGTTACAACGCCAACGCAGTTTTCCTTCTAAACACGCCGCGGCCCAATAACCCCCTCCTCCACCATCGCCACCAAAGCCGAATCATCCACCTCCAACGGCAAACAAACCCTCCCTCGCCGCCTACTCGACTCGTACGTAGCAAAAATCAACTCCGTCGCCTGCAACGCCTTGCGCCCACTCAACTCGGGCTCGCGCCCGCTCTTGAGCACGTCTATCAAATCGAGCGTCGCCAGCACCGTATCGCCGCCGGGCGGCACCAACCCTTGCAAATCGGGCTCGACCCAATCCCCGTCCCCCCGTCCCTTATAGCGCAGCGGCGGCTCTTCCTTCCCCCCAATCTCTATCATGCCCTCGGTGCCAATCAATCGGTTGCGCATCCCGTCGCCAAAATTCGTCTCGCCCGTCGCCAGCAACCCATCTACGCCGTTCTTAAAGCGAATCCACGAAAGCCCGCTGGTCTCCACCAACGCCCCAAATACCGTGTATTCTTCTTCCACGTCGATCTGCCCCATTACCCACTCGGCCGGCTCTTCGTTATTGTAAAAGAAGAACATATCAAACCAGTGCGTCCCCCAATCGAAGAGATTGACGCACGTGCCCTCCATCCGAACCAATTGGCCAATGGTGCCATCTTGGGCCAGTTGGCGCGCTTTGACATAATTGGCCGCAAAGCGCCGCTGGTGGCAAAGAGTGATCACCACGTCGTGGTCGACGCAGGCCTGGTACAGCTCCTTGCTATCGCCCCAGTTGGTGGCCATAGGTTTTTCGCAGTGAATTGCCTTCACTCCGCTTTGGGCCGCCGCCACCACCATGTCGCGGTGCATGCCGGTCCAGGTGCAAATGCTGACAATGTCGAGATCTTCTTTGTCGAGCATCTCCTGGTAATCGGCGTAGCCGCGCTCCACCCCAAAGTCGCGCATAAAAGCCGCCCGCCCCTCTTCCATCGGGTCGGCACAGGCAATCATCTTGACGTCGACCGATACCTGATACCCCTCGGCGTGCGCCTTGCCCCAGCCGCCGCAGCCGATAACCCCTACTTTAAACTGCTCCATCTTACTCCCTGTCTATTCTCGCTCTACGCGAATCTGGACTCTGTCGGCTATGGCCGCGCCAAATACGCCGATGCCATCCCCTTCAATATTAAATTTCGGCTCGTGGAAATTACAGTCTTCCTCTTGCACGTCCGCAAAGGTGCGCAGAAAATCTATGAAATTTTTGTCCGCCGTGTAAACCACCACTTCATAGTCGCCGTAGAACCACAAGTCAAACCAGAAAATTTCAATCGCCGACCGCCCCGTTGTCGACGGCGTATTCTGGATCCAATTCCACGAGTAGTCGTAATCGTCCAAATCGTCTTCCACGTCTTGTCGGTCCAACTCTTCGAAGGGGTTGTCGTAGATGAACTCATCGGAGTCCAAATTGAGCGACCGAACGGTATACACATAGAACGTCGTCTTGGCCGAGAGCAGACTGAGCGAGGCGCTGCCCTCAAATTCTGCGCGGTTGCCGTCCAGGTGGGTGACGTCGAGAATGGACGAAAGCCGGCCCCCGGACTCGGCGTCAAAACCGCCCTTGTACAATTCGACGTATTTGATGGCATCGGTGTTAAAGGTGGAAAAAATGCCAAAGGCGTGCTCGGGGTTGTACACGTCGGAGCCGTCTATCATGTACAAATTTTGGTCGGGCGTGCCGCCGCGGATATAGAGCGCCGAGGAAAAGTCCGACAGCGGCAGAATGCCCGGCAGACTCTGTAGCGAGCGCAACAGGTCCGCTTCGGCCACCTGGGGCAGGTTGTTGATCTGCCGCGACGACAGCGCGACACTGGGTACCGGCTGGCGGAAGAGGCGCTCGCCCGTCGTCAGCGAGTCGGCCCGTACCACCATGCCCTCTGCCGCCAGCACTTCGGCGTTTAGGTTGATGTTGACTTTGAGGTGTTGGCCCGGCTCTAACCGCACGGTCTGCCGATGCATTTTATATCCAATGTAGGTGGCGACCAGGGTAAAATCACCGCCATCCACGTCGGGAATCACATAATACCCGCTCACATTGGCCGCCGAGCCCAATTTTACTTCTTCGAGAAAAACGTTGGCGCCTATAAGGGCTTCGCCATCGGCGTAATTAGCCACCCCCGAAAACTGGCCAAATTCCATATTGCCGCCGGCGTAATTGCCCACCCCGCCGGCCTGAAAACCGTTCATATCTCCCTTGCCCCAATTGCCCAGCCAGGCCAGTTGCGTGCCGCCGAGCCCGTCCGCCCGGTTGCCCAGCCACGCCGCCTGTAATCCGTTAAAATCCCTTTCCTAGTGGTTGCCAAAAATGGCCAGCGACACCGTGTACTCGCCCGAGGATCCCATGCTGCCCCACACATCATTAAATTCCAACCCCACCTTGGGCAATTCGCCCGATAGACCGCCGCGCAGAGTAGTTGCCTCCCTGTCTTCGGCGACAAAACGGCCCCGGTCCAACAACAGGCGATCCCCGTCTTACAACTCAACTTCCGACACCAGCAACGCCGGTTCAATCTCCACCCGAATGGCGTAGCTGCCCAGTTCCAGCCCCAACTCAATACTGCGGCCGGCGGGCTTTTAGAGCTCGGCCACCAATTGGCGCTCGGCGTTGCGGATGAAGAAGCGGCCGTCGAGGTCTTCGTCCAACACCAAACCGGCCGAGGTCTGGCGCAGGTCGGTCATCACCACATCGCCCGTGCCGCTCAATTTGATGTCGTAGGCCGGTGGTGCGATCCAACGTCTCGTTGAAGGCAAATTGATAGGCCTCACCCAGCGACACCTTGCCGTCGCCGGTCACATCGACCGCCCCGCGCATGCCCGACACCAAATAGTGCGTAAAGAACGAGCGTGGATGCGATCAGACTCCTGCGCCGCCTCGTCGGCCGAGCTGGAGGTCAAAAAGGCGTAGCCCTTCATGTCGGACGAGGCGTCCACCATAAAGGGCTGGTTGCGCTTGCTGCGCAAAGATATGAACACGTGCTTTCAGTGGATGACCGGCCTCCTCCTGGCCAGCTGGATTTGCGTTATTGGCACTTTGCTAGTGAAATAAAACGCCCTCTCTACCCAGAGTCACTAACCCGCCTTAATGCGCTTCAACTCCACGGCCTCTTCGCTGTCCTTGTAGAACGGGTCCAGGGGGAAACACCCCGATACCATGCCGTTGCGCGGCGCCGTAGTGCAATCGCTAAAGGTGCGGCAAATGCGTTTGCGCGCCATCTCCCCCTTCTCCAGCACGTCCCTGGGCAATTCTGGATAAGACAGCACCATGCGCCCCAGACCGACAAAATCCACTTTATTTTCTCGCACGTAATGCTGCCCTACGTGCGGCAAGTACTCCTGCAAATAGGAATACCCCGTGCCCACGATGAGCTTGTCGGGATAGCGCGCTTTGAATTCGGCCACCATATTGATCTGCCGCGCCACGCCCACCAGCGGGTCTTCCGGCGGCTGGTAGCCGTCCGAAGGAGGGAAGAGCGCCGGCCGCTGGATGTGCGGGTTGTAATAGGGACTGCCGCAGGACAGGTTAATCAGGTCGATGCCCAACTCGTCCAGCAGTTCGATAAAGGCAAAGGATTCCCCCAGATCCATCTGCAGTGGGTTGCCTTGCTCCACGCCAAAGCCGTATCGGTACGGCAAACTTTCGGCAAAAGGCTCGGGCACACCCGGCCCCAACTTCTTGCCGTCCGATTTCTCTGGGTCGGGCCTAAAGGGCACAAAGTCAAACGCGCTCAACCGCACCCCTATGAGCAAGCCCGGGGCGGCGGCGTGTATGCCCTCCACAATCTGGCGACAGAACCGGGTGCGATTCTCAAACGAGCCGCCGAACTTTCCCTCCCTGGTATGGGCGCCCAGAAATTCGTGCCCCAAATAGCCGTGGCAGTGTTTGACATCGACAAAGTGAAAGCCCAGTTCCCAGGCGATGCGCGCGGCGCCGATATACTCCTCGATCAGACGTTCTATATAATCGTCCGTCATCAGCGGATAGTCGGCGTCGAGGCCAAATTTGCTATCGAGGATTGGGTGGTGGAAGAGGATGGCCGGCTCCATCTTGTCTTTGCGGAACGGCCGACAGAAACGCCCCGAATGGGTCAATTGCAAGCCCAGAAAAAGATCGTCGGTGGTGGCGCAAACTTCGCCGTGGGCCACCAAGAGAATGTCACGCAATTCGGCCAGCCCGGCCTTGGTCTGCGGCCGCGCCATCAATTGATTGGGATTGGCCTTGCCCTCCGGTACTACGGCACAGGCTTCGCCCCCCCAAATGAACTTGGCGCCGCTCAAACCAAAATTGCGCCAGCGCTGCCGCGTATAGTCGCTCGGCAAGCCATCCTCCGTGCCGTCCCACCCCTCCATGGGGTGAATGGCAAAACGGTTGCCAATAGCAAATTCGCCCACCTGCGCAGCTTGCCCCAGCGGCGAGTCCGGATCCGTTAAGATCTCGTCGTCGCATTGCAAATCCACGCCCAATTGATCGAGATGGGCGCGAAAATCTTGAACCTTCTTAAAAGTGGAAACGCGCGGATACCTCGCGACTTCGGCCATGGTAATTCTCCCCCTTCAAGTTTTCGCCCTTAAAGCCCCGCCCTGCCAGTCAGTCGCGCCCCCCGTCAGCGTGCAGCAAAGGCTCCTCCACCCCTTCCTCTTTGAGCACGTGCTTCCTGAGCCCGGGCAGGTGTATTTTGGGATAGTACCAGGCCCAGTCTATCGAATTTACATCCATATTAAAGAGTTGCTGCTCTTCGAGCGGCAGCGACTCGAAGAGGGCCTGACTCTTCTCGCTTTCAAAACGGCAATCGAGGTGGGTGTAGGGGCTAAAGAGCTCGGTGTAGTAGCGCACCCGGTTGAGCCGCGATTTTATCGCCCCCAGCATGCGCTTTTTTTGCGCCGGCACCCAGCTTTCGGGCAAGTATTTGTACAACCACTGGCGCAATTCGAGGGGGTACATGTAGCGGAGATTAAATAGGGCGCGAAACTTGCGCATGCTGGGAAACGTCCAGTCCTTCAATTCCGGCACTTTTCCGTCGCGCCCCAACATGGGGTGTTCGTCAAAGTGTTGCCGGATATAGCGAAACATCACCGGGTTCATCAACGGATTGCGGCCGCTGGTGGCGGCGTGAAACACCCTCACCTCATCACGCACCGCCTGGGTGGCGGCGGCCAGCACCACATTGACGACGATATCGGCCGGCACCAGGTCCATGGGCACGTCGGCGCGCGCCGGAAAGTCGGGCACCTGGCCGCGCCCATAGGCAACGACCAGCGGGTCGGTCACCTTGAGTCCGCTAATCCAGCCAGGCTCCGGGTCGGCCAGGCTGCTCTCGATGACACTGGGGCGCACAATGACCAGAGGAATATCGCCGTGGTGCTTAACCAGCATTTGCTCGCCCATAGCTTTGGTGAAGGTGTATACGTCATTCCAACCATACTCTTTGGCCCGGCGCATGCCCTCATCTACCAATTGGCGCTCCAGCCAGCGTTTGCGCCGACCGTCGATCAATTTTTCCAGGCGATTTGCGGTCGGCGTGCGGCTGTTTTCTTGCAGCGTTTCGCTGCGAAAAACCTGCTCCATTTCGGCGCCGACGGCGCGCTCGCGAACCCGAACACAATACTCCTGACAAGCGGCAATTTCGACTTCTGGGTCAAAGGCCGTTTGCGGTGGGCCTGCATCCATCATCTGGTGAATAGTGCGGTCGAGCGGCAGCGGTTTTTCGGCCAGATAACCGGTCAGTCTGCCGTGCACATAGGCAGTGGAAATATGCAGAAAAATGACCTCCTTGCGGCACTGGCGGGCAAAACCGAGCAATTCCTGCGGCCCCAGACTGTTGAGTGTGACCGATGCGTCGAGCGGCGCATCAAAATCAACGGTAGCGCCGCTGCTGATGATGAGATCCACCTCACTGCACAACTGCTGGAATATCGCTTCTTCTATGCCCAAACCGGGCCGGGTCAAATCGCCGGCGACGGGTACAATTTTCTGTCTCACCTGGGCATAGCGTTCGGGTTCGGTAACCTTAAAGCGGTCGAATACGCTGTTGTCGAACAGTTCCTCCTCTAACCGTTGCGCCGCTGATACCGGATTGTCGTCGCTTTTCTTGCTCGGCCGCACCAGCGTATAGATGCGGCGCACCTGGGACAAATCGCGCAACATTTTGGCGACAATGCCCTTGCCCAAAAACCCGGTAGCTCCGGTGAGCAATATGGTGCGATCTTGATAGAACTCTCTAATCATTTTGATTTATAAAGAATGAAACGGGGTACGCGTCAACGCCGGGGCACTCAGACTCAATTAACCACCTAAAGCAAAGTGTATATTGAGGTTATAATATAGCAAGTATCGCCCCGACAGACAAGCTACCAGCTCAATCCTCCCCACCTTCTGGCATTGAAGCAAGCGGCACATCGGCTTCTTTGTCGGCCTTTTCTGACGCCGATAATCCCTGAGAAGTTATATAAGGATGCGCTACCTGATCCTTAAGACACCGGCGCAGTGCTTTAGATTTGTCAGTCAAATCCTTTTCGCGTTCTTCCATACCCACTTCCCATGTGAAATTCCCTGCTGCTCTTAGAAGGTTTAATTAAAATATCCCACCTTTTTAACCTGGGCAATGGGCTTGTCCCAGCCCCCTCGATATGTCTTATTTAATTCCATCTCAACCTCTCTACCTGCGCAGCAGAAGCCAATCCAACTATGGCTGACAAAATGGACGCCCACTGGGTACTGGTGGCCAACCCCACAGCCGGCGGCGGCAAAGGACAAAAAGTAGCCGAAAAGGCAGCCCGCGCGCTGCAGCGCAGCGGCTGCGATATCGACCTGCGCTTTACGCGCGAACGCGGCCACGCCCCCGAGTTAGCGCGAGAGGCCGTGGCCGCCGGTGCCCAACGGCTTATTCTCTGCGGCGGCGACGGCACGGTTAGCGAAGTCTTGCCCGCGCTGGCTCAAACCCCA
>CAXGRO010000225.1:0-8550 GCA_964012055.1 uncultured bacterium | reverse complement strand
AACAGAACCCGGAGAATGGACTGGTGGTCGTAAGATTTCCCAGCCGATGGCCAGGCCCTGGGCGGCGGTGCCCAGACTCACCAGCGAAGAGGCTAGCAGGAAGCGGCGGAAGAGGGGAACGCGCAGGGCGCTGTAGGGGTCGTTGGACGCGGTCAAAGGAGGGGTAGGTTTCAGTGCTGTGGAGGGGGGCCTGGTGAAGAGGGCGTTTTTTGCTGCCGCCTGTCCAGCGCCGCTATGTTGGCGCGCGCTTGGGGGTGGTTGGGAACCAGGGCAAGGGCCTTCATCTGAGCTGCCCGGGCCTCGTCAAAAGCGCCATTTCGGGCGTGGTAAGCGCCCAGGTTGACCCAGGCGTCGACCCATTGGGGCACTTGCAGAACCACTTTTTGTAAAAGGGCGATGGCCTGGTCTAATTCTCCCGCTTCGCCGTAGAGGAGTGCCGCGTCCATGCCGGCTTGGGTCAGTTGGGGTTTGTAGACAAAAGCCCGCTCGATATAGGGCAGTGCTTCCCCGCCGCGCCCCTGATATTTTAGGGCCATGCCCAGGTTGAGCAGTGTTTCGGGGGATTCGCGCTCGTCGGATAAAAAGCGCAGAGAGCGGGCGTATTCGCGGCCGGCTTCGGACCATTGATTGCGGCCGGCAAAGCGGTCGCCGCGCGCCAGGTGTTCGATCCACCAGATAAATTTGATGTCGTCGAAGATTTCAAAGAAGACTTCTAACGAGCGTTTGGCTTTGTCGGCTTCCTGGGTTCTGCCTTCCAGAGTGTAGAGTTCCTGCAGTGTTTGATAGTGGGGCCACCACTCCGACTGTATTTCCAGGGCGCGTTCATACGCACCTATGGCACCGGAGTGATTGCCCATAGCCGCCAGGGCTTCTCCCAAACCGCTGTGGGCGCGTCCTATTTCGCTGTTGCGCGCGAGTGCCTGGCGGTAGGTGGTTGCCGCATCGGGCCATTGTTGCGCCGCTCGGTGGAGGTCGCCCAGGGCGATGAGGGGGGCGGCCCAATCGGCCTTCTGTGCGGCGCTGCGGCGCAGCGTTTGCGCCGCCTGGGGCCGGTTGCCGAGACGGGCGTGTTCCAGGCCCTGCCAAAAGCTGTCGACGGCCGGTGTTGCGAGTAAATCGCTTTGCGCGTCGATGAAGTCTGCCAGTTTGGCCGCCACTAGCTGGTGGCCCGCAGGGCTGAAGTGGGGGTCGTCGACCAGCGTTAGATAGAGGTCCTGGGGGAGGGGCGCTGCGGCAAAGTCGTCCAGCAGATCCAGGCAGGGTATGCGCTGGGCGGCGCACAATTGCGCGACGAGGCGGTGCGGGTGCGTTTTGTCCAACGCGCCCAGGTTTTCTTGCCGCACGTCCAGCAGGTCCAGGGTGTGGCGCCAGCGCGTTGGGTCTACCTGGTTTTGCGAGGGCAGCAGGGCCACCATGAACTCGGAGCCCTCTTCCGCAACCATGCGCTGCAATTGGCCAATGAGGTCGAGGGTGAGGTCGATGGCAACTTCTAGCTCGCGATTGTCGCGGCGCTGGTACAGACCGATCTCGTAAAAATAATAGCGGCCCTCCAGGTCGATGGCCCACAGATCGTCCGTCCACTCCCCCATTAGCTTGGTGTAGCGCGCACCCAGCAGGCGAGCCAGAAACGATTTTGTGGCCAAGGTGGCGAGGGTGGGCGAAGCGGGCTTGGGCACTACGACGCTCGACAGCGGGTCCAGGAGTAAGTCGTTATTTTTGTCGCGCAGAAAAGGGTCGGGCAGGCCGAGGTATTTCTCGCGGATCGCCGCAGGTACGAGGATGGGATTGAGCGATTTGCCCCGGTTGGTATTTACGGCGTTGTCGCGGAAATCGTTGCCGGTGAAAAAGCACAGGACTACAATGTCTGGTTCCAGGGGGCGACCGTATAAATGGTAATAGCCCATTTCCTGCAAGGTGTTGTAGCCGTCCACGCCCCCGTTGATGGCCTGGACGGGGCGCCCTGTGCGCTGGCCCAGCAGCTGGCCCACCTGGGTGACAAAGAGGTCGGTTTCGCGCAGGCTGCTGCCCATGGCAAAGGAATCGCCCAAAAATAGAATGCGCCGTTCGCGTTGCTGCCGGCGTTCTACTGCGGCGCCGCGCTGACCGGTGTCGTTGATGCGCACGACGTATGGCTGGCCGTAGGGATCCACGCCTTCCTGCCGTGCTCCTTTGCGGGGCACCCACTTGAGGATGTCGTCGCGGCGCATAAATCCCTTAGGTGCGTAGTTGGGCCCCGGCTCGCCGCGCTGCCACTCCACACCTTCCAACAGGCGCAGCCCCAGCTCGCACAGCAAGCCGGTGAAAATCAGGCTGGTCCCTACCTGCACAATTGCTTTGGTCCAGTTTTGCACAGTGTTTACGCCGATACGGCCAGGGCCACGCGCCACACGCCGCGTTCGTTTACCGCGGTGCCGTCGCAGCCCTCGTAGACCATGCCGTAGCGCGGGATGTGGTCGCCTTGTTGAGGCAAGGGGAAAATGCACATTTCCGAACACTTTGCCGCGTCCCAGCGACCGTTGTCGGGCGCAATGACGGGTGTGGGATCTTGGCGCCAGGTCAGTCCGTCGTCGGAGCGGGCGCGCAAGATGTAGGCGCGGTTGGCCGCACTGTAGCCGGCGTAGTACATGAGGTAGCCGCCGCCGGCCAGGTGTGCGATCTCTGGGGCGAAGGCGGTCATGGTATCGTAGGGGCCGCCCGGGGCCAGGCGCACGTCGGGATCTTCGCGGAAGGTCCGGCCGCCGTCTTCGGATAGAAAGCTGACAATGCCGCGGTCTCGCTCGCCGCAGTAGAGGCGATAACGGCCGTCGCCCAGCAGGACGGCTCTGGGCGACGTATAGCTGCGGCTGGGGCCGCCCAGGCGCTCGCCCGCTTCCGGGGTCCAGGTCAGTCCGTCGGCGGAAACGGCGCTGCGTATGGGGCTGGTGGTCCGCTGCGGGTCGCTGCACGCTTCGTAGTACATGCGCAGGCCGCCGTCGGGGTGGGGCACCACGTCGGCGGATACGACGCGCAGGCCGTTGGCCCCGCCTTGCTCGGGTGCAAGGCGCACGCCCGGCTCGGGGACCCAGGTGATCCCGTCGGTCGACAGGGCGCTGAGGATGCGGGTGGTGGCGTTGCTGTAGTCGTTGGCGCCGGCGGCAAATCCGGGGCGCGGCAGGATTTGGGTGTAGTACATGCGATAGCTGCCGTTGGGCAAGGCGACGACTCTGGGGGCGACGGCGCCGCACAACCCGGTGCGCGGCGCATCGCTGGGCCATTGGGTTTGGGGATCGGGATGGAGGTCGCTGTCGGGCGGTGCGTCGATGGCCACGGCGTTTTGTTTGATCCAGGAGGTGCCGGGGTCGGTGGCTATGGTCTGTACTTGCGGGGTAGCGGCTGTGGTTTGCGATAGGTCTATCACAACGATGTCTTCACCTTGTAGGATGTATGAGGGCGCGAGTTTTGGCGCATTCGTCTATATCTGCCAGTTACTGCCTGGAGTAACCAATAGTAAATCCGATGCTCTCTTTGTCAATCTCCCAAAAACACGAAAGTAAAAGTTGATCGCAGGATAATTGCATTATATAGGGGTACTACATAATACCATTTTTGTGTATAATGCTAGCATAATATGCTAGTTATATATGTTATTTTTATAGGCAAAACACTTCGAATAAAATTTTATAAATCATTATTAATTAATGTACTTAAAAAATAAAATTAAGAATGGCACGCTCTTTGCAAAGAAAGGGTCAGCATAACGGAAAACACTGCCAAGTTAATCGAAAGGAGATGAGAAAGTGGCACACAGTTTAAACAAAACACACAACGATCATTCGTCGCAGCCCGGCGCTGCGACAATCTCTTATCCTCGCAAAGAAAAAAGGAGCATCATTATGAAATCGTTTTTCGTTTTATTGAGCATGCTGGCCCTGGCCTGCGAAACACCCGCCACCGCCTACGACAAAGACGACAGCAAGACCGAGCAGCATGTGCCCGATGCTGGCGAAGAGAGCGGCGGGGTGCAGAAGAATTCGATTATGGAAAAATTGGAAGACGCCCAGTTTGAACCCGCCAATAAGTACGGCGAACAAGAGGGCGAGTTCCAGCCCAATTTTCCCGCGGTCTATTGGGACTTTGACGAATTTGTCGACCTCCTCTACGGAGATGTGGTCATCATCAATTTCGACGCCCTGCCCTCGGGCCCGGCCGTGGCCTCGGGTTTTGACCAGGTGACGCGCCAGGTGACCGGCGCGCTGCTGACGGGCGAAGAGTGGCGCGACTTGGGCGCGGTGTTCAGCTCGCCGGCGGGCGCGGCGTTGCGCACGGTTTCGCGCATCGATTTCTGCTGCCCCGACGGCACCCCGACGGTGGACCTCTTTGTCAGCCGCCCCAATTCGCTGACCATGGGAGTCGCCCCCTACACGCCGCCGCTGGACCCGGCCGACAACGAAAATGTAGTGGACGAGAACGACGACTCGCTGATCATCGATCTGGTCAACCCCAAAGCGGCGGTGGGTTTTTACTTGATCGACCAGGACGGCACCGACGCCAACGAGAGCATTATTTTTCGCGACGTCAACGGCAACGTGATCAAGACCATCCAGCCTTTGCCGACGGCGAATAACGGCGACGATATTTCCATCGATCACGTGGTGTTGAGCAATTAGTTAGACGAGCACACAGAGTTATTCATGTTTTTTGAAGGGCGGTCCATGGGGCCGTCCTTTTTATTTTTTGTTTGTTTACTGCGATTATTCTATGTGGAGGCGGAGGATTTTGTAGCGCAGGGTTGAATAGCTCATGCCCAGCGGGCGGCTTGGCGGCGGTTCCAGCGGGCGTTGTCGAGGGCTTGTAGGATGCGGTCGCGCTCGTTGGTTGAGGGTGCGGCGGCTGGTGACGGAGCGTAGTGGGTTTGGTTCGGTGTCGCAGGCTGGATTGCCGGAGATTGCAGGTAAAAAGAGTCGGGCTGAAGCTGGCCGTCGCGCGATAGGATGACGGCGCGTTCTATGATGTTTTCGAGCTCGCGGACGTTGCCCGGCCAGGAGTAGGCTTGCAGGGATGCCATGATGTTGTGGGGGATGGAGGCGATTTGTTTGCCGACTTTTTGCCGTATTTGGCCAGGAAGTGGTGCACTAGCACGGGAATGTCTCCGGGGCACTGGCGCAGCGGCGGGCTGTAGATGGGGAAGACGTTGAGGCGGTAGTAGAGGTCCTGGCGAAAATCGCCCTGGGCCACGGCGTCTTCGAGGTTGCGGTTGGTAGCGGCAATTACCCGCATGTCCACCGCAATAGTCTGGCTGCCGCCCAGGCGTTCGAACTCGCCCTCTTGCAAAACGCGCAGCAGTTTGGCCTGCAGGTCGAGGGACAGTTCGCCGATTTCGTCGAGGAAAATGGTGCCGCCATCGGCCAGTTCAAAGTGGCCTATTTTGCGGGCTACGGCGCCGGTGAAGGCGCCTTTTTCGTGGCCGAAGAGTTCGCTTTCGATGAGGTCGCGCGGCAGGGCGGCGCAGTTGATTTTGACCAGGGGGCGCGGCTGGCGTGGGCCGGCGTTGTGGACGGCGCGCGCCAGCAGTTCCTTGCCGGTGCCCGACTCGCCCAAAACGAGCACGGTGGCGTCGGTGGCGGCGACCTGTTCCACCTTTTCCAGTACCGGCATAAACGCCGGGCTCTGGCTGACGATTTCTTCAAAGTTGTGGGCGATTTTTATTTCGTCCTGCAGGTAGGTGTTTTCTGATTGCAGGCGGTTCTTGAGGGTTTCGACCTCAGCCAGGGTGTGTTGCAGGGCCTGGTAGAGCAGGGCGTGTTCGAGGGCGATGCCCACTTCGTTGAGCAGGGGCTGCATGACGTCTATGCGGTGCAGCATTTCTTCCTTGGCTTCCGGGTCGCTGCCGGTGGACAGTACCGCCAGCACCCGCCCGCCGCGCTGCACGGGGATGAAATAAGAGATCTTAGTGGGAAAGTTGTCGGGGTCGTCGACGCGGCGGTCGAGGCGTTCGTCCCACTCTTCGAGGATTTGCATTTGGCCGCTGCGCGCCGCCTCGGCGGTTATATTATCGTCATTGAGGTGGTAGCTTATGCCTTTGAGGTTTTGCGTGGGTTCGATGACAGTGCCGGGAATGCGCTCGCCCTCGGCGTTGGTCTGGCACATGAAATTGCGCACCACTTCAACGGTGTGGTTGGCCTCGTCGACCAGCGCCACCATGAGACTGCGAAAGATGCCGACCACCAATTGCTGCGCCAGGCTGTCGAGGATTTGGCCGATGTCGAGCGATTCGAGGGTGACCTGGCCGATGCGCTGGAAGGCGGTGAGCAGGCGTTCTTTTTCTTCCAAAATGGCGTTGGTGCGGGCCAGTTCTTCGGCCTGCTGCAGCAGGGCGGCCTGAGCGCGCTGGCGCTGGGTTTTATCGCGCACGATGCTCTGGTAACCCAAAATGCTGATGTCGCGGATAGCGATCTGGTAGGCGAGAGGCGCGTCGTCGGGGGCGCGGACTAGGGTGGCAGAGAGAAGAGTCCATCTGGCGGCCGGCTTTGGTGCGGCACTTGAGCGGGTGGTCGCGCAGGATTTGCTGGTTTTCTATTTGGTTACACAGGTGTTCCCACTGGCTGGGGCGCGCCAGCAGGTCGGGCATGGCCTGGGCGAGGATTTCTTCGCGGCCGTAGCCCAGTATTTCGGAGACGGCCTGGTTGGCGGCGGAGATGGAGTAATCGCGGGAGACGAGGAGCAGGGCGTCGGCAGAGGTTTCGAAGAGCAGTTGGTACGAAGGGGCGTCGAGCGGTGAGGTGGTCATATTTTTTGCCTGGATTATTTTTTAATTAGATGTTATAGCAATACTGTGGACACTTTTTCGATTTTGAGCGGATTTTTGTAAGGTTGAAATTCGTAAGTGATTATTTGTCAACAAGTTATAAATTTCAATATCTATTTGTCTAAACCGTTATTTATCAATGGCTTACAAAAAGTGTCCACAGTATTGTTATAGCCTATATAAATATAAAACGAAAGGGAATTTCTATGATCAAAAGTTATTTGCGTATTCCGGCCGACGATTTGCGGCGGCTGGCGGCGGGGCTTTTGGAAAAAGCCGGCACCTCGACTGAAGACGCCGAATTATTGGCCCGCCTGCTGGTGGACAGCGATTTGCGCGGCGTTTCGACCCACGGGGTGTGGTTGTTGCCCCGTTACCTGGAGAAAATGCTGGATGGCCAGGTCAACCCGCGGCCCAAGGTGAGCGTGGTGAGTGAGACCCGTACCACCCAGGTGCTGGACGGCGACGGCGGCATGGGGCACTTCCCCTGTTACCAGGGCACCCACTGGGCCGTGGCCCGCGCCAAGGAGTACGGCACCGCCGCGGTGACCACCTGCAACCACTTTCACTTTGGCGGGGCCGGCAAGTACACGCGCATCGCCCTGGAACACGATTGCCTAGGCCTGGCCGTTTCTTCGCACCGCTACGGGCTCAACCCAGACAGCCCGGTTTGGTACGCCAGCGGCGGTTCCCCCATTAGCATTGGCCTGCCCGGCGGCGAGGAGCCGACTTTGGTGCTGGACACCGGCGCCACCTTTATCGACTGGGACGCCGAACACTTTGAGCGCGACCCCTGGCCGTTTTATAAATCGCTGGGTCTGGGCGCCGTGCTGCAGGGTTTGGGCGGCATTCTCGCCGGCATCTACAAACCGCAGTTCCAGCCGTCGCAGTCGAAGTGGGAATCGAACCAGGGCGGCTTTATCGCGGTATTCGACGTGGCCTGTTTTATGCCGGTGGACGAGTTTAAAAAGGAGATGGATCGCTACGTGCGCGAAGCGCGCAATATGACGCCGTTGCCAGGGCAAGAGCGGTCCGAGATGGCCGGCAGTTTGGAGTGGCAGCGCGAAAGGGAGTGGGCCTGCGACGGCGTGCCGCTTTCGTCCAAGCATTTGGAGCAGCTTGAAGAAATTGGCCCCCGGTTAGATGTTGACGTTTCTTTTGCCGCCTACGAGCACACGCGCTTTGAGGCCGACTTCGAATAGGCTGTTAGAGGGTTTGTCGCACTTTTTCGGCGTCGGTGAATAAGACCTGGCGCACCGCGTCGGTGGCCTTTTGGTGAAACGGCACGACGGCCGGGTCAAAGTCCTGGGCGGGGCGCGGCGTGTGGGCAAAGTGGCCGTAGCGGTCTTCGCCGCGCACCAGGGCGGCGCTGTCCCACTCGCTGACGATCTGTTTGGTGTTGGTGGGCATGTAGTGCAGCGACAGACCAATGCGGCGGTCGCTGGAGCGATTGGGCCCCGAGGCGTGCGCCAGGCGCACGTTGTGCAGCGAGACTTCGCCGGGCGCCAGTGGCATGGCCACGGTTTTGCTCTCGTCGACTTCCACTTCAATTTCCTGGCCGCGGGTGAGCATATTGTCGGGCCGGTATTCGTCTTTGTGGGGCAGCAGTTCGCCCCGGTGACTGCCGGGCAAGACGCGCATGCAGCCGCTTTCCAGGGTGGCCGGCGACAGGGCCAGCCACACGGTGACCAGGTCGTTGGTGTTGAGGCCCCAGTAGCGCAGGTCTTGGTGCCACGAGACAAAGGTGTCGCTGCCGGCTTCTTTGT
>CAXGRO010000224.1:0-8588 GCA_964012055.1 uncultured bacterium | reverse complement strand
ATGAGGATCTACTCCAAAGAAAGGGGATGGAAGATCCTCATAATCTACAAAATGATTTTTTAACCAAACAGCTTCTTAGAAGGGGATAAAATGTTTCTATTATAGAATCAGTGTTGCAATTATAAGACATTCAAATAGAAAAGTATAAATAGGCCATTTTTAACATAAATTAATTTAAAATATATATTTATAAAAAACATGTTCAGCTGGCACGTTACTTGCGATTAATAAGGCATTCAGATTGCTGTCCCACTGTTTGCTTCTACGCTCCCAGACTTGGTAACAGCAGGACAGATCTGAAAAGTCCCCATCGCGGGGGCGCGCTATTCAAGTTAGTATTGCCCTGTGGTCCCCCTGGATTTATGCCATCCAGGGGGATTTTTTTATTGCTGCTGTCCCCGCACCATATCAATAAAGCGCTCGGCATTGCCGCAGAAGTGGTCTTCGATTTCGTCCGGTGTAAGGTTTAACATATCGGCCACCTGACGCTCCTGGCGCAATTGCTCGTAAATGACCAGGGTGGGGGTGGGGTCGCAGTGGGTCAGATCGGCAAATCCCTCGAATTGGTACCAGGCCTTGCCCCAGGTAACGTATTTGCCGCGCATGCAGCCGGCGACGACGTTGTCGGAGCCAAACATAACGCGTTTGCGGTTTTCGTGCTTCATCAGCAAAAAATGCGAGTAGAGGTCGTTTACCGCCGACGTGTCGTACCAGATATTGGGCAGGTCGACCAGAAAGTGAATGGCCTCCTCCATCATAAAGGCGTTAAAGGCGCGGGCGCAGTGGGCCAAGATCCACTTGGCGCGGGGATATTTGCTGGTGTAGTCGTGCAGGTCCTGCTGATTTTCGGGGTCGGCCGGGCCGGTTTTTTTGCTCATGTGTAAGGTGATGGCCAGGCCCATATCGTGCGCTACTTCGATAAAGGATTCGGGCAAGAAATCGCGAATGCGGCCGTTGTTGGGGTCGGGGGCAAAGGAGCGGTAGGGTTTGAGGCCAAAGAATTTGTGTTTTTTTACCTGCTCGGCCACGTACTCGGGCGTCATATCGGGGGTGACCAGCATGTTGATTGCCGACTTGGGATCTGCCTGCATTTGCTCGGCCATCCAATTGTTGTGGCCTTCGGCGTCTAGGCCGACGAGGGGAGTGCCCAGAATGAGGTAGTGCATTTTGCGGTTGGGGTAGAGTTGGGCGGCCCAATTTAGGTGGTCCTGGTAGTCGATTTCCTGGCGCAGGCCGCTCTTTGCACTGTTGCTGGTTCCGCGGTGGTCGTCGGACCACATGTGGACGTGCATGTCGTAGACGGTAGCCGGCACGAAGTCTTCTAATTCTTTGTCCCAGATGGCGCGGTCGATGTCGCGGTAGTCGATGTCGGTTGGCATGGCGATCCGTTTCTATGTTTGGTTTTGTGGTGAATTTTGGCGGGGTAAGTTTAAGGGGTTGGAAGAGAGAGGGCAAATTTTGTAGATTGCGATGGGTAAATTTTAGCGGAACGTAGATACCTATGTTAATGGATGAATAAGGAGGAGAGCTACTATGGGAGAGCATCGCGTTGGGCACGAGCATATTGTTTACAGTTTGGATAAGGGGCATGCGCCGGTTTTGGAGATTGAGTCGGGGGATGATGTGGTGCTGGAGACTTACGATGCGCGTACGGGGACGATACAGAGAGATGAGGATTTGTTGGAGCGGCCCAATCCGGCCGGGTCCAATCCGGCGACTGGGCCCATTTTTGTGCGGGGGGCGGAGGCGGGGGACGGGTTATGCGTGGAGATATTGGAGATCAACTTGGCGGATAGGGGGTTTTTGGCGGTCAAGGCGGGTGAAGGGTTGCTGGGACATATGGCGGATAAGTACGCCACTCGGATCGTTGAGATTCGGGAGGATCGGGTGCACTTTGACGAGCGCGTTTCGTTTCCCACGCATCCGATGATAGGGGTTATTGGGACGGCGCCGGCGGGGGAGGGAGTGAGTACTAGTTTTGCCGGTCCGCACGGTGGCAATATGGACAATAAATACGCGGTGGTGGGGAGTAAGGTGTATTTGCCGGTGCAGCATGCCGGGGCGCTGTTGGGCATTGGGGATGTGCACGGGGCTATGGGGGATGGGGAAATTACGTTTATCGGGTTGGAAATTTGCGCCGAGGTGCGGGTGCGGGTTGAATTGCTCAAAGGGGCGACAATCCGCCGCCCGCTTATTGAGACGGCAGATTGCTGGGTGACTACGGGGGAGCACGACGATTTGGCGGCGGCGGCGCGCATGGCCGCCGAGGAAATGGTACGGCTCATGCAGGAAAAAGGCGGGCTCTCTTTTGAAGAGGCCTATATGATTATGAGCGGGGCGGTGGACGTGCAGATTTGTCAGTGCTGCGAGCCGGGGGAGTTTCCGGTGACCACGCGCGCCGTCATTGCCAAAGAGGTGCTGCCTAGCGGGTGAAGACCGTGCCGTTTATGTAGGAGCCGTCCTCGGAGGAGAGGAAGGCCAGCACTTTGGCCACGCCCATGGGGTCGCCCAGCGATTGGCGCGCTTGCTGGCGGGCTTGTTCGGGATCTTTGCCGGCCAGTTCGGCGGCCTGGGCGATGTTGTCGAGTTTGAGGGGGGTGGCGATGCCGCCGGGGCAGACGACGTGCAGGCGCACGCCCAAGGAGCCCAACTCGCTCTGCAGTTTGTAGTGCATGCCGTGCATGCCGGCCTTGCTGGCGGCGTAGGCGTAGGAGGAACTGCTGCCGCGCACCCCGGCGCCCGAAGCGATGAGCAATAGCACCGAACGGCCGGCTTGTTCCAAGAGAGGTGCGGCGTATTTGCAGGTGAGATAGGTGCCCTTGAGGTTGGTGTCGATGGTGGCATCCCACTCGTCTTCGGGCAATTCTTGGATGGTGCGGTAGGCGCCGGTCAATACGCCGGCGCTGCACACCACCACGTCTAGATGACCGTGGTCGGCGGCGATGGATTTGAAGGCGGCGGCGACCGAGGTTTCTGAACTGACGTCGGCCTGGTAGAAAGCGGCTTGCCCGCCGCCGGCGGCAATGCGATCGGCGTTGGCCTGGCCTTCTTTGGCGTTGTAGTCGAGAATGAGGCTGGTGGCGCCCTCGGCGCCAAAGAGCTCGGCGGTGGCGCCCCCGATGCCGGTGGCACCGCCGGTGACCAGCGTAATTTTGTCTTTGAATCTCAAGGTTGATCCTCCCTTAATTGGTTCCAAATTGATTTTATAAATTCCCTACCTGTCGTAGCAATTGTCAACTCTGCGTCTGGGCGTCAACGCAGCTGTCCTCATCTGGCCCAATGCCCAGGTGTTGCTTTAGCAATGTGTCAAATTCTTCCTGTTGGGCGGCGACGCATTGCAGGGCGATGACGGGTTGGCGCATTTTGCGGCTCCAGGGCGAGGGCTCGGGCAATAAAAAAAGGCTAATGCTGTCGTCGAGCCACACGTGACTTTGGATTGCTTCCCAGGGCACCAGACCGCGTGTTGGGGCAACAATTAGGCCTCGTTCTCTGACCTGTGTGCGGCGCATGTTTAGGGCCAGGAGATACAGGCTCAGGTTGAGTTCGGCGACGCCGGCCATCAGATAGCCCAGGCGAATGAGCACGCCGCTGGCGATGATGAGGGCAAAGAGGGCGAACATAAGCAGACCTCTCGGCCTGGCTTTGGCCAGTGTTAGCAGCAGAGGGCCGGCGCGGCGTTTGTGCCATTCGGCGCGCACAATGGCCAGCCACAGTAGGGGGCTGGCCAGCAGGGCGATCCAGATCAACATGGATGACGGCTCTTCCCCTCAGGGCTTTTGTCTATTCGCCTTTCTCTTCTTCATTGCCGTAGGAGTGACCGCTGAAAATGGCGCGGACTTCGGCGGCGCTCTTGGCCTGGCGCACTTTGGTGATGCGGGCCTCTTCTTCTTTTTGCAGGGCGCGCACGTTGGTCAAAACTGCTTCGAGCTGGTCGGCGGGAAATTTACAGGCCCCGTTCTCGTCCATGTGGATGATTTCGCCGGGTGCCACGTCCATGCCGCCTACGCTGACCGGCACGTTTACCGCATGCACCGCCATGCCGCCGTGGCCGGCGGTGACGCCGCTGAGCATGTACTGGAATTTGGTGGGGCGTATTTCGTCCATGTCTCTGGAGGGGCCGTTGGAGATGGCGCCAACGCCACCTACGGCCTGCATGGCGGCGGTCATATTGCCGCCCGCCAGCCCTACCTTATCGGCTATTTCGGGGGGGAATTTTTGCTGAAAGACGAGGATGGTGGGTTGTGGTGAGGCTTCCATGGCGTCCAGTACATCCATAAAGTTCAGGCGCGAATACTCGGGGTCGGGCAGGCCAAACACGCAGGTTACGGCGTAGCCGACGGTGCGACCCAATTCGGGGAACATGCAGCGAATGGACTGATCGGTATACCAGTTTTCGCTCCAGGGGTTGTAGAGGCCCAGGCAGAGGGGGTGGTTGGGATAGGTGGCGACGACATTGGTGATGGAAGGGGTATCGAAGTTGCGCAGCTCTTCCAGCATATCCCGTTCGTTCATGGTTTAGCTCCTTATGAGAGATTGTTGATTTATAAATTTTTGATCGGTTATTGGAGTAGAAGTAATTTGCGCGTTGTCGTTTGGCCGCCGGCGCGCAGGCGGTAAAAGTAGACGCCGGTGGACAGCAAGAGGCCGCCGGCGTTGCGGCCGTTCCAATGTGCCACGTGTTCGCCGGCGCGCTGGGGTCCGGTCTTTAAGGTGGCGACGTGCTGGCCGCTGAGGTTGTGTATGGAGAGGTCGATGGCGGCGGCGGCGGGCAGAGAAAAGCGGATCGCCGTGTTGTTGTTGAAGGGGTTGGGATAATTTTGCCACAGGGTAAAGTGGCGCGGCCGTATGGTCTGATCGTCCAGCACGGCGGTGGCGGATGGCTGCGTGTTGAATTGGGCGAACCAAAGCTGGTAGTTGGGGTAGGGGCCGGCGCTAAACACGACGGTGGGCACCTCGGGCATGGTGCTGCCGCTGGACGGGTTGATGCCGTGCAGGAAAAAAGTGGAGACGAGCTCGTAGGCGGCAAAGTCGGCTAGGGCGGCCTGTTCCCAGGAGTGCCCGTCGTCGCTCGAAGTGTAGAGGCGCAGGGCATTGCCGTAGGTGCTGGGCATCCACAGGCGGTCGCTGCCGGGGCGGTGAAAAACGGCGGCTATTTGCGAGTTGCTAATGGGTTGACCGCTCCAGGTTTGGGTCTGCGGGTCGCGCCGGTAGAGGTGGAGCTGGTTGGTTTGATCCTGGGGTTTAAACTGACCGGTAATGTAGACGGCGCCATCGGTGCCGTGCCACATGGCCTCGCCAAAAGCGATGTTATTGGTCCAGGGATCAACGCGGGCGATTTGTTCAACCTGGACGTCGTTGGGATGGTCGTAGGGGATGTACATGTAGAGGATGCGATCGTAATAGGAACTGAGGTCGGCGTTATTGCTCACCGCCAGGTGGACGCCGTTGGCGTCGGGCTGGACGATGGGGTAGAGCCAGGTGGTCCAGGGTTCCTGCTGGCGCTGGGCAGGGGCGATGACGTGCGGACCGGACCAGGTCTGGGTGGCCAGGTCGAACCAGGCCACGGTAAAACTGTAGGTGTCGGGATCGCCGATGTAGGCGAGGACGATGCGGTCGTCGTAAATGCCGGCGCCCATATAGCCGGCCTTGTTGATGGCGGTGGGTACGGCAAGGGCTTCAAAATGGTCGATATCGCCCGGAGCGGCGGAGTGCAGTATTACGGGGCCCCCGTCGATGCGGGGGTAGATGAGAATGAGGTGGCGCTGGCTGTCGAGCAGGAGCATGCCGGGTTGGTAGTTCAGGTCATCCCAGGTGTAGCCGCGGCGCCACTCGCCCTCTTGAAGTTTATAGATGACCCCGGCGCTGGCGGCCTGTTCGGCGCCCCACAATGCCACCGTGTAGTAGGATTCGCCGTCGTGCACCAGTTTGGGTGCGTTGTAGCCCCAGTAGGAGCTGACCCAGGCGATGCCCTCGTCTATTTTGGATAGGGTGTAAGGTACTTCGATTTGGGATTGCGCTGGCGTCGTGAAACACAGTCCGAGGAGTCTGAATAGAAGGCTGTACGCAGCTGCTTTTGATGTCATAGAGGTTTTTTTTAAGATGCGTATCAAGCTATTTTGCCTTTGACTAGGGACTTGCTCAGACCGTGGCGCTCGAGTGTCGCTTTTAATGCTTTGTCCCTCAGCGGCCGCATGTCGGGCCCCCATGGTTGGACCAGGCGCAAGCGGCGTCCCAGGGCGCGGTAGCAGTCGGGTAGGTCAAAGTGGTGCAGCACGGCGGGAATGAAATTGGCCGCCGGCCAGGCGACCAACGGCACCTGGGTGAGGTCGTGGTAGGAGAGCGGGGCGTTTTTGAGTGCCACGGCGGTTACCTGTTCGTGCAGCAGGGCGGCAAAGAGGGCGATCAGGGCGCCCTGGCCGCGGCCGTAGAGACGGATACGGCGGGCGCCAGCGGCGGCGAGCAGGTCCATGGTAGAAAGCGCATCGTGGACGCGGCGCCCCAGATAACTCTGTCCCAGGAGAAGGCTGTGCCCGTGGAAGAGATAGTCCATGCCGTAGGGGTGAAAAAAATCGCGATCCTCATCGGGGAGGGATTCGCCCAGTCCGCGCACGTCGAGGGCGTAAAGGGGATATTTGCGGCGCAGGGCGATGGCGGCGGGGTCTTCTGCTAGATCGTCTTCGGCAGCTGTATGGGGCAGGTAGAGGTGAATTTCGCGCTCCACGTCGAGGGTGTGACTGCGGCCAACTACGTCGAGGCGTTTGCGCAGAATGGCGCGTACGTCGTCTTCGGTTTCCACGGCGTAGCGGGCGATGGCGGTGCCGTCGCAGGAGGTGCTGCGCAGGGCGCGGTAGTGGGGCAGGGCACGGCGTGCGGGAAGTTTGAGCAGGGTCGCCAGCTTTTTCACGAGTTGTGAGGGCGCCGGCCGCGGGCGTTTGGCCCGGAGTTGGAGGGCTCGATCGCCTATTAGTTCGTAGATGGGGACGGCGCCGGCGGCCACGGTATTGCCCTTGGGCGTAACCGTTAGGGCGTCTGGCTTGAGGGATGCGGTGCGGCGCGTCGGGCGATAGTCGACGCCGGTGTGGTGGGCGAAGAATTCGACCATGGCTTCTTGATTGTGGGGCGAGAAGCCGTGCATTGATGGGCCCATGAAGAGGTTGGCGTTTTCCTTTGGTGCGCCCAGGATATTATAGAAATGTTGCACTTCGTCGAAGGCTTCGCGCAGGCCGCGGCGGTCGAAGAAGTCGTAGTTTTGCCCCAGGAGCAGCAAGGGGTCGGGGGCGCGGGCGATGGCAAAGTCGGCAAGTTCCAGGCCGGCGCCAATTGCGCCGGGGGGGTATTGCTCGCAGTCGGCGGGCAGTTCGTTTTCTATATTGGCCAGGAAGGTGGTGATAAAACAGCTGGGTGCCGCCATGCTAAAGCGCGGTTCTATGGCCCACATCCAGGTGGTCATGGTGCCGCCGCCCGAATTGCCGGTGAGGCCCACGCGGCCGGCGTCCACTTCGGGCCGGCTCAGCAGGTAGTCGAGGGCGCGGATGCCGTCCCAGGCGCGCCACATGCCAAACCACTCACCGATGAGTTCGAGCTGCTTGCCCATCATATTGTGGGCGTGGCAGCAGTTGGCTACGGCGGCGCGCTCGCTGAGGCGCCAGTACTGGTCGCGCTCGCCCTGGTTAAAGGGGTCGTAGATGAGAACCACAAAACCGGCGCGCACCAGGCGCTGGCAGGAAGCCTGGTAGGCGGGTTCCAGTTTGCCCTCTTGGCTGTGGCCGCAGGGGTGGATGACACCGGGCGCCGGTCCGTCGACTTGGTCGGGGATCCACAGGTTGGCCGAGACCAGGCAGTGGGGGCGGCTTTCGAAGAGGATTTTTTCAACGCGGTAGCCGCGGTATTGCACGGCGCCCACCACGCGGGCGTTGAGTGGTGTTTTGCGGGGCCGGGGTTTAAAGGCGCGGGCAATGGCGCGGCGCACCTGCTGCTGGTAGGCCAGCGCCTGGCGGCGAGTGCGCAGGGCGTCCAGGCGCTGGCGGCGCGCGGCGCGCTGGGCGCGCACTTGTTCGACATAGTAGTCGTGAACTATATGTTGGTAACCGGTTCTGCTCACCAGGGGCTGCTCCTTGACTCTTGCCCGCGCCGCTCAGCCGGCATCGCTTTCTAGCACAAAACCGCGCTCGCCAGCGGAGTAGGCGATAATCATGTCGGCGTCGGTGTCGCCGATGTTGGTGCCGTTGTGGAAGACGCCGGCGGGAATGGCAAAAATGTCGCCGGCCTCCAGCGTAAAGGTGGCGTCGCCCAGCGTGTGTTCGAGGCGGCCGCTGAGCAGGTAAATCACCTCCTCGCAAGCGGGGTGGCAGTGGCGCGGGTTGCTCTTGCCTTGCTTGATCCGGCCGACATTCACGACGTCGTAGCGATGCACGTCTTGCGTGAACTCACCGTCACCGGCATCGACGCAATTAGGAGCTGCTTCGTAGGCGTAGTTGACATCGGCATCACCTGCCTTGTAGCCGAAGGCTTTCATGATGAGCGGGCGGGTGACCGTGTCCAGCTCGATGTACTCGTGATCCAGCTGACCACCGACGCCGTTGTAGCCG
>CAXGRO010000223.1:0-8615 GCA_964012055.1 uncultured bacterium | reverse complement strand
GTGGAGAATTGCCAGGTGTACGAGTATCAGGCGGAAATCGACGCGGCCTTGGGGACGGTGAAGTAGGGGACGGTTTATTGTCAGATTTGGCGTGAAAGACTGTACAGCGTTACTCGGCGAGAGTTTTGGTGCTGTTATGGCGCTGTTTCATCGGTCATTGTGCTGGCGCTTGCGTCGGCCGGATTTACCAGGGAATACCAGAAGAAACCGGCGGCTTTGAGGAAATAGCCGCGCGGGTTTTGCGGCTCGCGGCGGATGACTTCGTCGAACAGCTCAAAGGCGGAGCGGTCGAAGTTGTAGCCGCGTTCAATGCCTGCGGCAATGAGCTCGTCGGTCGATTGGGAAGCCGTTTCTCCCCATATGTGAGCGGGCGCGACGCCGATTAATAGCACCGCTGTGGCGAACCGCTTTGCTAGGGCGAGGGCCAAGCAATCTATAGGTCAAAAAAATTAAAACTGACTGCCCATACTGGTCGCGGGGCACCAGCGCCGCACGAAGAGCAGGCGCATTAGAGCTTCCTGTGCCGCCGGCGTGCCGATGCGTTGCAGGGCGCGCGCCGCATTGGCCTGTACATAGCGGCTCTCGTCTTCGTTGGTCGCCCGTTCCAGTGCTTCTATTGCGGCGCCGGCCACCGGACCCTGGCGCATGAGGCTCAAGGAGGCGTAGCGCCGCACCCATTCGTCTTCGTCTTGCAGCGCGTTTACCAGGCCCTCGATGCGGCCGTTCTCTGCGCCGCCTGCGGTTCCCAGGGCGTGGGCGGCGTGGGCGCGTACATTCGCGTCGTCATCTTTTAGAGAATCTTTCAATAACGGGACTGCATCCGCCGCTTCCAGGCCGATGTCTCCCAGAATGTCGACGGCGCTGGCCCGCGTCCAGGCGTTGGATGAGGTGGCGGCCTGGGCCGTTTCGGGTACGGCCTGGCGGCCCATGGCGGTGAGGGCGTAGCCGGCGTTGCGCCGAGTTGCTTCGTCCTCGTCGGCCAAGTGTTCTGCTATTGCCGAGGCGACGTTTTGGCCCACGGCTCCCAGAGCGTAGGCCGCTTGCAGCGCTTTGTATTCGTTGTCGTCGCTCAAGGCGTTTAGCAAGTCGTCCGCGGTTTGGCCGTTGGCGCCGTTCTGTCCGTTTGCCCCCCGGTGCCAATCCCACATATTAATCCACATTTTTTCGTCTGCGTCGCCCTGCCATTTGTCGGTGCGGCAGTCCCAGGTGGGGGATGTGGGTTCGTCCAGGCGCACGAAGAGGAATTTCATCATGTAGCGCGGCGTCTGGGTGGCGTTGGGCATGGCCCTATGCCACAGGTCGTAGTGCACCAAGGTCACGGTGCCGGCTTCGCCCGACAGAGGGATTTCGGCGCCGACTTCCTCGCCGGGGGGCTGGTTGTAATAATGGCTGCCCGGCACTATGCCGGTGGGCCCGCGCTCGGCGGGCGTGTCCTGGGGGTAATAGAAAGCCATGGCCCAGCGGGTTCGGTGCTGGCGGCGACTCCAGCTGTCTTTGTGCAGGCGCTGGCCCTCACTGCCGGGCACGTTTAAATGGCAGTGGCGGTGCGGGTGGGCGTAGTATTCTGGCCCCAGAATGCTGGATAGGGCGCCGTGCACGGTGGGGTGGTCGAACACCTGCTGCATTTCGGGAATCTGCGGCAGGATGTTGTTGCCCGGGTTGCCCGTTTGTTCGAAGATTTGTTCGGTGCGCTGGTAAATCATTTGATGGAAAGACGTTGGCAGGTCCGTCTTTAAAATGATATAACCTTTGGCGATGTAATCTTGCATCTGGGCGTCGTTTAATAGTTGTGCTTTAGCGGCCATTGGATTCCTTTCTCTCCTAAGTTTGGCAACAGCTTATTCGTATACGTAGTGTTCCCGGGTGTAGCGTTGAATGGCCTCTTCGTCCAATTCGACTCCGAGCCCCGGTTTATCGGGCACTGTGGCGTAGCCGTCGGCTACCAGGGGTTCGGCGAGCAGGCTGTGCTCGTGGACAAAATTGCCGCAGAGGTCGCTGCCCAGGGTGCAATTGCCCGCCGCCGCCGAGGCGTGCAGGCGAAAGACGTCAAAGAGGCCCAGGTCGACGTTGGACGCCTGCCACACGGGAATGTCGGCGGCGGCGGCGATGCGCGCCATGTCTAAAAAACCCCAGTCCGACGGTGCCACGTTGATGGCGTCGACCGCTTCGCGCTGCACGGCTTCGATGACCTGCCGCGGGTTTTGCAAGTGGGCGGCGATAAAAACGCCGCTTTCGGCTTTGAGGCGACGGTAGTCTTCCCAGTCGTGTTTGGGCATAGGGTCTTCAAAGATTACGTCTAAATCGTTGACGCCCCGGGCGATTTCCAACGTTTGTTCGACTGTGTGGAAACGCTCGTTGGGGTCGACGACGATGCGCAGTCCGGGGCCCGCCTGGTGCATGGCCTGAACGCGTTCGACGACGTCGTGGTCTTCGTAGCGGCATTTGATTTTGATGCCGTGGAAACCCAGTTCGACGGCTCGGCGCGCCGCCGCTGCGGATTCTTCCACGTCGAGTCGGCTGATCCAATAATCTACCAGGACGCGATCCTGGGCTTTGCCGCCGAAAATGCGGTACAGGGGCCAGCCTATGGCTTTGCCGATGAGGTCGAGCAGGGCGATCTGGTAATCGCCGCCGCCTAAGGAACGCGGCTCGAATTGGTGCGGGTCTTTGCCCAAGAGGTCGAGCGGTTCCATGGCGCGCTGGCCAAAATAGGGCCCGCTCATGCCGATGCCGACCAGGCCTGCGTCGGTGTGGATGCGCACGACGTCCTGAAAGCGCTTGCCGATGGATTCGGGGTAGGCCTCGGTGAACACTTCGCGCTCGTCGGGTGGCAAAATGCCGGGCAGAAAAGGTACGCAGGTAACGGTGCGTTCAAGTTGTGTGATTTTCATGGCGGCGGTTTTTGGTGTGAGGGAATTTGGTGGCTACAAACATTTTATTTGATGTCTATTCTCCCACCCATTCTTGACTGTAAGGGAGAACAATTCCTTTATTGATTCCTCAGCATACCTTGGAGAGGAGCAATGTCATACCTCAAATATAAATGGTTAGGTGATCCGACCTGGCACATAATTAATAAAAAAATGGATTGCCCAGTACTATGAACTAGACAATATAGGTCGGTATTTGAACTAAAAAATAGATCTGAAAGGTGGAACATGCAGAAAATAACCGTGTCGCGCAACGACGACATCTACGAAGCTTTTGCCGATATCGCCCAGGCCGCCGACGGCACCCTGGTGTGCACCTATCGCGAGAGCATGTGCCACAGTTCGCGACCCTGGTCCAAAGTGATTGTGCGGCGCAGTTTTGACCGCGGTTTGACCTGGGGGCCGCGCCAGGTGGTCATAGAGCGCACCCGCGAGCAGTCGCTGGCCGGCGAGGGGCGGCTCAACTGCTCGCGCATAACCGCCTGCGCCGACGGCACGCTTTTGTTGATAGTCGATCTGCTGCGCAAAGACACGTTTGAAGAGTATCTGGACCCGGGCGTATGTATGAATTTGCTCTTTTGCAGTCGCGACTACGGCGCCACCTGGGAGGGGCCGCAGGAGACGGGCATCACCGAGGGTATCGTGCCGTCGATTAAGGAGTTGAGCAACGGCGACCTCGTCGTCGGCGTCACCGAGCAGTGGGCCGGCGAGAAGGGGGGCGAGGATTTTATTGAGACGCAGACGGTGTACGTGTCGCAGGATAAAGGCCACAGCTGGGAGGGGCCGTTTGAGGTGCCCAACCCCGAGGAGCCACCGCACGCCGATAAACCCTGGCGGCTCAACGAGGGCGATTTTGTCGAATTGGACGACGGCGCACTGGTCATTTATATGCGCGAGGACGGCGACCGCTTGAACGGCTGGAAGAGCATTTCGCACGATGGGGGGCGCACCTGGTCGGTGCCGCTGCGGACCCAGATGGCCAGTTGCCTGGGGCGGCCGTCGACGGGGCGTTTGCGCTCGGGCGAGATTGTGGTCACCTACCGCATTGGCATCGGCCTGTCGACCAACCTGGGGCTGTACGTGGAGACGCCGGCCGAGGCGCTGCGCGGTTTTCCCACCGAGGGGCGGACGGCCGAAAACCCCGAGGATTACAGCCGCCAGACCGAGGCGCGCTTCGCCTGCCTGGACAACGACCGCGCCCTGTCTCCCGACAGCGGTTATTCGGGGTGGGTGCAATTGCCCGACGGTGACCTCTACGTGGTCAACTACGTCACGGACGATGCGCCGCGGGCGCAGATACGGGGGTACGTGGTGGGGCGCGAAGACTGGTTTCTCTTTCCCGAAGGGGCGCTGGAGAACAACCCGCCCTTTGACAGGGAGGGCAAGTATTACGAAGCGGGGCAGGAGAAAGCGCGGGCGCAACAGGCGTGGGTGGACGAGCAGGATTGGAGGCGGCGCGTGCCGACGCAGAAATAAGAGTGAATTTGGCATGAGCGAACATCATCTTCTCATCTTCTTGTTGCAGGTTTTGGTTCTGCTGACTTTGGCGCGCTCGGTAGGGGAGTTGCTGCGGCGCTGGGGGCACGCCCCGATAGTCGGCGAGATCCTGGTAGGGGTGCTGTTGGGGCCCACTCTGCTCGGCCGCGCCGCCCCGGAGTTGCAACAGCTGTTATTCCCCGAAGATCCGGTTCAGCAGGGCATGTTGGCTGTGGTTTCCTGGTTCGGGATGCTCTTCTTGCTGTTGGAGACCGGTCTGGAGGTGGATGTGACGGCGGCGTGGCGCCAGCGCGGGCCGGCGCTGCGCATCGGGGTGATCGGCGTCCTGGTGCCGCTAATCGTGGGACGGCTCTCTCCTTGGCGCTGCCGGATCGCTATCTGGTCAATCCGGATGAGCGCTTCATCTTTGCGCTTTTTCTGGGCACCACTATGGCCATCAGCGCAATGGTCATTATCGCGCGCGTGCTGCACGATCTAGACCTGGTGAAGAGCGACCTGGGTTTGGTGACCCTGTGCGGCTATGCGGTAAACGACATCCTCGCCTGGGTCATCTTCTCTCTCGTCATTGGGGCGGCCACGCAGGTGAGCCTCGATCTGATGACGGTGGTGGTGCTGCTGGCCAGTACGGTCGCCTTTACCGGGCTGTCGCTTACGGCCGGGCTGCGCTATGTGGACAAGGCCGTCTCCCGCTTACACGCCGGCCTACCCGACAGGCCGGGCGCGATCCTGACGTTTGTCTGCTGCCTCGGTCTGGCCTGCGGCGCCTTGACCCAGTGGTTGGGGCTCACGGCACTCTTCGGTTTCTTTCTGGCGGCATCATGGCGGGCGAGGCACGCGCGCTCACGGGGGGCACCCGCAACATCATCTCCCAGATGGTCCACGCCATATTCGTACCCCTCTATTTCGCCGGACTGGGTCTGTGGATCGACTTCCTCGACAACTTTGATCTCTTTCTCGTTCTCTTCGTCACCATCGTATCCATCATGGTCAAGTTCGCCGGCGCCTGGCTCGGGGCGTTGGGCAAGGAGATCTCTTCCGAGGACCGTTTGTCGATTGGCATTACCTTCACGCCCAGCGGAATCACCGGCATCGTGGTGGCCGGCGTGGCGCTCGAGTACGACGTCATTTCTACCCAGGTCTTCGTTGCCATCATGTTCAGCGCTATCGCTTCGGCATTAATGGTAGCGCCCTGGCTGTCGTGGTCGATCCGCCGCCGCGCCGAAGTGGATCTGCGCAACTACCTGCCGCACGGGGCCGTTCTTGAGGAGTTGTCCAGCTCTGATCGGTTTGATGCCATCGCGGAACTGTGTGGACTGCGGCCGAGGCGAGCGGCGTGTCTGCGGAAAATCTCACGATAGAAGTGCACTCGCGCGAAAGACTTATGGGGACGGCCACGGGCGGCGGCGGGGTGGCGATCCCCCACGCGCGCATCGAGTCACTGCAGAGGCCCGTGTTGGCGTTCGGGCGGTCGAGCGGCAGCGTTGACTGGGATGCTCCTGACGGCCAGCTCGTCCACTTTGTTTTCTTGCTACTGACGCCGGCGCGCCAGGAAGGAGTACAGCTGCAGATACTGGCATCCATCGCGCGGGGGATGACGTCCGACGGCAGGGAGCTACTTGGCGGAGCAAGAGACGCCGGCGAACTGCGGTCTGTGCTTGGAAGACCCCTCAACGGTTAGGTAGTTGGGCCCGGACGTTGGCAACATTTCTCTCCATTGGGCGAGAATGGGCGCAAGTGGATCGTGGACTGAGCCTAGTTAGCAGACGATTTCTAATGTCTTAACCAATTGGAGGTCAAGTCTGCTCTGACTCTACTTCGGCCCAAAATTCCTCGTGTTCTAACCCGCCCGTCTCTTCGATCTCTCGTCGACTTTTTTCTAATATGGTTTGAAATCGGGAAGAATAAGCCAAGAGCAACCTTTCGATCTCTTCCTCGTCGGTTATTCCCAACAATACGCCGGCCGGCTTGCCGTTTTTTGTGATCACCACGGGGCCTTGTTCTGAGGCTTTTAAATAAGCGCTAAAACGGGCCTTCATGTCGGCTACTGAGGTAATTTTCATAAGGCGTTTTCCTCCCCACCGATGTGCAATATAGCGCCTTGTTTGACGCCAATAGCTAAGATCGACACTTGGCGTGTAGACTCATCGACGGTATAAAACACTCTAAAACGATTATCGGGACCAAAGCGCAATTCCCAATCAGCTTCGAGTACCGCTGGTTGTTTTAGAGGTTTGCGATTGCGGGTTTCCTCAAGCGGTTGATGTTGTAGTTGTTGGCAAATAGTCTGGCGGATTTGGGAGTAATACTTCCGATCTATGGCGTGAAGATGACTTTTAACTTGAGGTGCATAAATGATCCGAAAGGGGTCTTTTATGCACCTCATGACCTTAATTATAGTCATAAAAGGATATTGTCAATAGGCCCACTGAGATATTATCTGAGCTTTAATCGCAGCAAATGGCCCAATCCAAGGAAAAACTTCACTTAATAAAATCTATCGCCACTCAATGCCTTGAGCCGGGCGATCGTCTCCGGATCAGCCTGAAAGGGAATTTCCGGTAGCTCGGGCACAGGCAGGCGGTGGCTGTCGGCAAAGGGCGTTTGTTCCAGCTTTAGATTGTAGGCCAGCACCATCAACATTTCGAGATTGATCACGTCGGCGGCGTTGTAGGCCAACAATGTCTGCAGCGCCTTTTCGTTGCCGTCGCGGGCGTAGTCGAACCACAGCAGCACGGCGAAGAACCCGTCGACCTCTTCCAGGCCGTGGCGCGCAATGCCCAATTGGCGCTCGATGCCCTTGAGGCCGCCGCGCAGGCCGAGGCTGGCCAGGGTGTAGCGGAGGTCGATGTGGGCCTGGTTCATGGGTGCGCCCAGGTAATTGCGGATGAAGGGCGCGTCAAAAGTTTTGCCGTTGTAGCTGACCAGCAGGCGGTAGGGCTCGATGTCGTTGGCAAAGTCGAGCAGATTATCCCCCTGAACGTAGTGGCGGATGGACTGGCCGTCGTAGAGCACGATGGAGGTGATGTAGTCGCCGGGCGTGTCCAAGCCGGTGGTTTCGATGTCGAAATAGGCCACGGTGTGGCGGAAGTGGGAGAAGAGGCGCCAGTGCTCGGCGGTGGGCAATTGGCGGTAGAAATAGTCGGGGTCGTCGGCGCCGAGCCGGTCCATGGAAGTGCGGGCCAGTTCTTTGAGGGCGGCGGCTTTGCGCGGCGCCAGCGGCGGCTTTGTGCAGTCGACAAAGTCGCTCCAGGTGTGCAAGCCGGCATTCCAGATCTGGCTCTCGCTTTTGGGGCCGATGCCGGAGGCGTGGCAGAAGGTGTTTGGCAACATGGCGCTTAGATGTAGCCGGTGGCGCCGTCGGGGCGGATGGGGCAGGTGCGCTGCCAGTGGACGTAATCATCTCCGGAAATGGCTTCTTCGTTGACCTCTATCCCCAAGCCGGGCCGGTCGCGCAATTCGAGGTAGCCGTCTTTGGGCAGGTAGGGTTCGTCGACCCAATTTTTCCACTCGCTGTGCAGGGGCAGGATGTATTCGAGGATTTCGAAGTTGGGGGTGGCGGCGGCAAAGTGCACGTTGACGGCGGTGGCTATTGGCCCCATGGGGTTGTGCGGTGCCACGGTGACGTAGTGGGCCTCGGCGAGGGCGGCGATTTTGCGCATTTCGAGCAGGCCGCCGCAAACGCAGACGTCGGGCTGGATGATGTCGGCGCCCTGGCCGGCGAGCAGTTCGAGGAATTCCCAGCGGCCGTAGAGGCTCTCGCCGGTGGCCAAGGGCACTTGCATCTGGGCGCGCAATTTGACCCAGGCGGGAAAGTGTTCGGGGCGCAGCGGTTCTTCGTAGAAGTAGGGGTCGTAGGGCGCCAGGGCGTTGGCCAATTGCAGGGCGCGGACGGGCTCAAAGATTTTGGCGTGGGGGTCAAAGGCGAATTCAAAGTCTTCGGGCGCGTGTTTGCGGATGTCGGCAAAGTATTCGCCGGCGGCAGAGCAGAGTTTGCCCCAGCGGGTGGAATCCATGTTGTGGCGGAAGGGGCCCAGCTTGAAGGCGGTAAAGCCCCACTCCTCGTTGAGGCGCTGGGCGTTTTCGGCCGTTTCTTTGCCGTCGCGGCCGCCGGTGCTCTGGTAGATGCGCACGCGGTCGCGGCAGTGGCCGCCCAAAAGCATGTAGACCGGCACGCCGGCGGCCTTGCCC
>CAXGRO010000222.1:0-8638 GCA_964012055.1 uncultured bacterium | reverse complement strand
GTGCCGCGTTGTTCCAGGTTGAGTAGACTGAGGCCGGCGCCCAGACCCAGAGAAGAGCCGCGGGCCATGCCGGCGGACAGGCGCAGGCGTTGCTCGCGATGGAGCGCAAAACCCGATGAACTGAAGTTGAGGCTGATACCGGCCCATTTTGTGGGAAATCCAAGTCCAATCTGGTGGTAGCGCAACTCGCGCAGGCCAAAGGGCAGGTGGTGGACCAATTGCCAGGTGAAACAGGGCAAATAGCCGAGGGCAGTTGGGTTGGCGCCCAGTTGGTGCGGATCGGCCAGGGGGAGGGAGGTTTCGAGGCCGTCCAATTCAAAGGCGGCGCGACCGGGGGCAGGGGTGAAGAGAAGAAAAAAAGCAGGGGCAGCATGGGTTTCTCCCGGGTTGGCGGGTGGGAACGCGATGGGTATAGCAATCGCCGGACCAACCCGACACCAGAGAGAAGGGGGCGTGCGGGCCGCAAACTTATGTTGCAGAAACTGCACAGCGGTGGTAAATATAAGTAACATATGTTGATGCAGATCACAGACGGAGGGGGCTGGAGTTCCTATATTCTGGGGAGTTCCGGACCGTTGCCTGCCGCGCACAGAGGCATATCAGAGCAGGTATGGGCCGCGGAAGAGAATCGGGACCGGCTCCTGGCCCTGGATGGCGCATAGGGCAATCTATAATAAAGAAGAGAGGTGGTTGGATTTTCCGTTGTGGCTTGAGATATTTGCAGATGTCTGGGCTATATCGGCGAGCGAGCCATCTGAGAAAGGATTGGTCCATGTTGCGTTTCAGTACAAGAGCCAGGGTGATTTGTGCCGCTTTAGTCGGTTTATTCCTGGCTCCCGCCGCGCCCGCTCAGGAGGACGCGGCCACCCCCACTTTTTCCAACCGCATATTCAATTTTAATATAGAGCGACGCCACGACGGGGCCATTATCACCTGGCAGAGCCGTTTTCCCGGCGTCGAAGACACCCTGCGCTACCGCGCCGTGGGCGAGAGCGAGTGGCAGGTAGCCCTCAGCCCGCTGGTGCAAACAGGCGAGTTGTTGCGAGGGTTGATCGTGTTGCGAGCGGCTGAGGTCGACCCGGCGACGGCCGAAGACGACACCATTCTGGCGGCGTTGCTTGCCGGCGGCGTGACGCCGGTGAATTTGAGCGGGAGCAGCGCCAAACTGGCCATTGGGGTGCCCAATATAGATGTGCCGGATGTAGATGATTTGGATGATGTGTTAGATGAGATAGTGGTGGATGAAGACGCCTTTGTGCAGGCGCTGCGAGATTTGGCGCTGGCCGCCAGCGTGCGGCACATTATCGCGCTGACGGGGTTGGAGGCGGGGGCTTCCTACGAGTACGAAGCGAGTTCGGTGAGCATAGACGGGCGCTTTGCGGCGTTGTCGGCTGGCACCTTTCGCACCCGGGCGACGCCCGATTTGCGCCAGGCCATTGGCCTAGATCTAGACGTGCAGGCCACACCTACCACCATGACCGCCAATTGGTTTACTAATAGGGCGGCCGACACGCGCATTGTGGTGGGGTTGCCGGGCGAAAGTGGGGTGGAATCGGTGGTGGACAATTTGGGGTCTTTTTCGCATGTGGCCTCGGTGGTGGACTTATTGCCCAATACCGAATACGAATTTACCGCCATCTCCAAGCTGGTGGGGGTGGAAGCATTGTTGAGCGAGGGCTTGCTGAACGAGGCGGCGACCACGGTGAGTAAGACGGCTACGTTTCGCACTCTGGCGGCCAATTTGCCGCTGCGCTTTCTAGGACCACCGACGCGGATTATTGGCTCGGAGTCGGTGATGGTCAATTTTACCCTCAACCAGATCGCCGAGACCATTTTGGATTACGGCTTAATTGAAAACTCGGTGGCCAAGGTGACGTCCGAAACGCAGGTGACGGACAGCGAGCTCTACAAGTGGCGGGTGCAGTCGCAGGATGTGCTCAACAACCACACGGTAGTGGTGGCGGCGCTCAAACCGTCTACCACCTACCGCTACCGCATGACCGTGGTTACGGCTTCGGGCGACACGTTGACCACCGACCCGCGCGGCAACGAGCAGTGGAGCCGCGACCTCAAGTTTACCACCTCGGCAGCCGGCGACACCTTGCCGCCAGTCATTGTCGAAGGGCCCACGGTGGTGGCGCGCGACGTGCTGGCGGTGGTGCGTTTTACCACCGACATAGAGACGGTGGCGCAGGTGGTCTTTGGCACCCGGGGGGGGACGTATAATACGGCCGACGAGTTTGAGTATGTCGATCAGACGCCCGACGGGCGGCCGCGCTTTGCGCGCGACCACAGTGTTACCATTGCAGGGTTGGAGGCGGGCACCGACTACCAGTACCGCATTGAGGTGGCGGCGGCCAACGGCAAGACCGCGGCGTTTGAGCCCGGCGTCAGCTCGGCCAAGAGCTTCGGCCTCTTGCAGCCGCCGGGCGGCTCGGGCAGTTTTGTCACCGACATCCAAGCCGACACCCAGTTTCCGGTGATCCTCGACGGCCCCACCGTCACTTCTAAAACGCACGACACGGCCGTTATCGAGTGGAGCACCGACGAGCCGGCCAGCAGCGAAGTGCGCTTTGGCAGCGAGGCGAGGGACCAGCAGACGCGCTCGGGCGAGAATGAGTTTAACCACAAATTAGTGTTGAGCAACTTGCAGGCGGGCACCACCTACAGCTACCTGGTGGCCTCCACCGACGCCTCGGGCAACGGCGCCACCGAAAGTTCCACCGCCGCCTTTACCACCGACCCCGAACTCGACCTCAAGCCGCCTTCAGTGATCTCGGGCCCGGCGGTGCTCTACAAGAATGACCAGAGCGCCACGGTGCAGTGGAGCACCGACGAAGTGGCCAAGGGCGTGGTGCATTTTGGCACGACGGAGGAGCTGGGTTTTGTGCGCGAACTGCCCGGCACCGAGCGCACCCACAGCATCGCCCTCACCAATTTGCAGGCGGGCACCCAGTACTTTTACAAAGTGTTTTCCACCGACCTGAGCAACAATGGGCCAGTCGAAAGCGCGGTGCTGAATTTTACCACCGACGGCGCCGCCGACCTCGACCCCCCGGTGCTGTTCGACGGCGACGGCGACGGCCAGCCCGACATTGCGGTGGTGCCCTCCGACTCGTCGGCGCTTATCACCTGGAGCACCGACGAATTGTCCGACAGCTTTGTGGAGTTTGGCACCAGCCCCGACCTGCTCGATTTGCGCACCGGCGACGTCAAAGACGTGACCACGCACCAGCTCACCCTGACCAACCTGACGCCCGACACGACCTACTATTACCGCGTCGGCTCCATTGATCGAGCCAACAACCCGGCCACCGAGAGCGAGGTATTCAGCTTTGCCACCCTGGCCTCGGCCGACTCGACGGCGCCGGCGCAACCGGCCAATGTGCGCGGCACGGTGGGCTCCAACATGGTCATTTTGAATTGGGACGCCAACGCCGAAGTGGACCTGGCCGGCTACAATGTATACCGGCGCACGGGGGAAGAGGAATTTGCCGCCGTGGTGACGCGCTTGGGCGAGACCAATTACACGGACGTGGGGCTGGTCAACGGCACGACCTACGAGTACGTGGTGACGGCCATCGACCGCGAGAAAGTGCCCAACGAAAGCGCCTTTGGCCAGGCCTTAGCGCTGGTCCCCACCCTGTCGTCGGCGCCGTCGGCGCCCACGGGGTTGGAGACTTTGGGCAACGGCTTGCAGCCGACGCTCGAATTTCTCAATGCCATACCGGTTAACGAGGGTGCGGCTCTGACCTATACGATTCAAATTTCCACCCAGGAGGATTTTGGCAATGTCGCTACATCTGTGGCGGGCCTGGAGCAAAACGCCAGCTCGGTGCGCACCAATTGGGTCAGCGACCGAGTGCTGGACGAGGGGGTGACCTACTACTGGCGCGTGCGCACGGTAGAGGGGCCTCTGGCCAGCCCCTTCTCGTCGACCCAGCAATGGGTGGCCAACAATCAAACGATGGCGTTGGTGGGCGATTTGGACGGCAGCGCTGATGTGGGTTTTCAGGACTTCTTCGTTTTTGCCGACGCCTTTGGCGGCAACCCGTCTACCGCCAATTGGAACCCCAATGCCGATTTGGACGGCGACAACCAGATCGGTTTTCAGGACTTCTTCATCTTCGCCGATAATTTTGGTCGTACCTCGGTTTACGCGGTGGTGAGCGGCGGCAAGCGTCTGGCCGACGTGCAGGCGGTGGATGCCGACGCTGTGGTGAAGCTGGAGGCGCTGGGCGGCACGCGGGACGAGGACCAATTGGTCAAACTCAGGGTACACGCCGAGAACATGGCGCAGGTGGACGGCTTTGGCCTGGTGCTGCGCTACGACCCCAAGGCGGTGCAATTTATCCGCGCCGACAAAGGCCCGGGTCATTTGCTCGACAGCCAGGGCGGCACGGCGCCGCTCTTTGGGGTACTGGGCCAGTACCCCGGCCTCATCGTTTTGGGCAATGCGCTGACGCAGGGGACGCCGGTTTCGGGCGCGGGTTTGCTGGCCGAGCTAGAGTTTCGCTTAAGCGGCGAGGTGCACGCGGCCCACTTTGACGTGCGCGACGCCGTGGTGCGGCGCGGCGACGGCGCGGTGGCGCGCATAGCCCAGGTGCGGGCGACGCGTTTGCTGCCGCAAGCCTATTTTCTGGGTGCCAACTACCCCAATCCTTTTAATCCTTCGACGACCATCGAGTACGCTTTGCCGCAAGCGGGGCCGGTGCGCTTGCGCATTTACGATGTGCTGGGCCAAAAGGTGCGCGATCTGGTGCGCGACGAGATGCGCGAGGCGGGGTTTTATCGGGCGGTTTGGGATGGGCGCAATACGGCGGGGCAGGCGGTGAGTAGTGGGATGTACTTTTATCGCTTGGAGGCGGGTGGAGGCGTGCAGACGCGGAAGATGGCGTTGATTAAGTAGTCGATTGAAATAAACATCGTCCTGACGGTGTTGTGGGTGGGGGGCTGTCCCTGCCATCCGCATTGTAAGTCCCTACTCGCTGCCGCTACCAAGCCCTCACCCCAATCACTTCCCCGACAATGCCAACTGAACGTATTGTATGTGATCGTAACCCGCCGGCGCCGCAACAGGCGCACAATGCGCCTCCACCTCTACAGACACACCGGCACAAGTAAAGCGGTACTCCCCCGGCTCGGCAAGAATAAACCAGCTGGTCCCCTGCGCATCGGCCCGCACCCCAAAAGGCGCCGTGCCCTGATCTTGCAAAGGCTCGACAAATACCTGGGCGCCACCCACCGGCGCGCCTCCCCGTTCCACCCGCACAATAACCTCTGGAACGCGCTCCTGGGCTAACGGCCCCACGTTGCGGCCGGCCATGCGACGGAACACCTCCTGCGACCAGGTGTAGGTGGCGGTGGGTTGCGAAACCGGTACACTGGGGTCGCACCAATTGAGGCTGAGGTGCTGTTTGCCGCGCGCCGCCTGGGTGCCCTCGCCAAAGGGGTCGATGCGGGCGTCGGGGCCCGAATGGGACGGCCAGGAGACGTTGATGTCGAGCGGGGCGGCCAGCATGCCGGGCACGCTGTTGGTGAACCCGTGGTAGTCCATGTCGGCAAAATAGAAGGTTTGCAGGCCGTGGATGTTGCGCTCGGCGATGCGCATTAGAAAATCCCACCAGCCGTCTTGCAGGGGCGGCTCTTCTTCGGCGCCCCAGGCGCCCTGGGTGAAAATGCCGGCCTCGCCCACGCGCAGCGGCTTGCGCGGGTAGCGCGGGTCGGTGCGGATTTTTTCGATGGCCGCTTCTATATTGTCGAGCCCGCTGAACAGGCGGTAGCAGTCGACTAGCTCAATCAGGTCGGCGTCGGCCAGGTCGACGTCAAAGGTCACTTCGGCAATGCGGGTTTGGTCGAGCTCTTTGACCTTGCGCAAGAGGGGCACGCAAAAATGTGGCTCGCGCGCGTCGGTAATGTCCCAGAATAAGATGGAAGGGTGGTTGCGCGCCCGGCGCAGCCAGACATCGGCCACGGCCAGGTGGTTGTCCATCACCAGTTGGAATTCGCGTTCGTCCAACTCGGGCGGCACCTGGGCGGTGCCGACGCAAAAGTTGGCGCCTACCACAAAAACGCCCAGCTCGTCGGCCACGTCGTAGTACACTGGCGGCGGGTCGTAGCGGTGGTGCTCCACAATGCTAATGTTGGCGGCGGTCAGGTCGGTGAATTTGCGCGTCAGCCACTGGCGCTCGTACACGTAGGGAGTGGTGTGGTCGCCCCAAGGCATCAGCGTCTCGCCGTTGAGCAGCAGGCGGTCGCCGTCGGCCCACAATTCGCGAAAGCCAAAGCGCACTGCGGTTTCGTCGGTCGTTTGTCCGGCGCCGTCGAGGCGGCCGCGCAAAAAGTAGAGCACGGGCTCGCCGTAGGGCGGGCGGCCCCAGAGGGTGGCGTTGGGCCAGGGGGCCGAGACGCGTAGGGTTTGGCTTTGTCCAGTGCCAACTTCCACCTGGCTGGCGGGCAGTTGCAATTCGGTTTGGCCGTTGTGGGTGACGTGCCAGGTGAGTTGTCCGGCAAAGGCGGCCTGGCTGTGGTTGCGCACGGTGGCTTCCACTGTAATCGTTTGGTCGCGCACCGAGGTGACTACATAGGGATCGTCGATGTAGATCTGCGGCTCCAGGCTGAGCCACACGTCGCCTTCCATCCCTATGGTAGGGGCGCTGGTGCGCCAGAAGCGCGTGTCGAGCGCTTCTTCGACGGCTTCGCTGAGCTCTTTGGCGTGCGGGTGGGCGTAGTCGCCGGTGCAGTTGTGGGTGTAGACGGCCAGGTCGTATACCTCGCCGGCCTGTACCTGGTTGCTCAGGTCGAGGCACCAGGGCAGACGCATATTGTAGTGCTCGCCGATAAATTGATCGTTGAGATAGGCGCGGCCGTAATGGCGCACGCGGCCCAGGTCGAGGACGACGTTGTGCTGCGGTGTTTGCCAGTTGTCGGGTATGGACAATGTGGTGCGGTACCAGCCTTCAATGGGGGGGGCGTCTTCAAATTCGCGCGAGCGGTGCGGCACCCGCACTTGCTGCCACCCCTCCTGGGGCGGATTGCCTTCCGGTGCGACGGCAAATTCCCACTCGCCGTTGAGCAGCAGGCGGTTTTTTGCAGTTAAATTAGACGCTTTCATTGTGGCCTCGTTTTGCAGTGCTGATTGGGATGAGGATTGTTTCGCTAAACTGTTATTGGTCCAACACAAAATCCAGATGAGGCAAAGGATCCATCAAGGGCCAAACATAGGGCCGGCTGTGGCAGGGGTCAACCGGGTTAGCGAACTGGGGAAATATCCCAGGAAAAAACTAAATGCAGAGAAATTTCGCCGCTGTCTAGATCGATTTCGGGTTCTGCGGTGAAGTCGGACAAGTGGGCGTCCACGTAGGCGTCGAGGGCGGCAAAAGTGGCCGCCAGGCCGAGAAAGAGAAAGCGGGTGTTGCGGCGGTCGGCGCGCACTTCGTGCTCGGCGGGGGTTTGCGCTTGACTTAGGGAGCGGTTTTCGGCGATGGCCGAGCTCAGCAGGCCCAGGGCGGCGGCGCCAAAGAGAATGCCTTTGATGGGTCGCTTATTGTAAAATTGGCCCCAGCCGGGCAGCAGGGCCGAGCGCAGGAGGGCGCTGCGCGGGGTGATTTGAGTGGAGTCGGCCGCGGCAGTGGTATCGGGAGAAGATACTTGGCCTAGACAAAGACGCGGCAGGGCGAGGACGAGTATGGGGAGGAGAAAGATTGCAAACCGCCGCATTAACCGCGTACCCATCTCGCCAGAGTTGAGCCTTATATGACTGCCGCACTTCCCACCCTCGGCGCTGCATCGCGACGCTTGTAGCTCGGGGTCAGTTTGCGGCGCCGAGTTGGGTGTTGGCCTCGATGGGGTAGCCTCGAACAAAGGCGGTGGCCTCCATTTTGGATTTGCCGGCGGGTTGCACCTCGGTCAAAAGCAAGGCGCCGTCGCCGGTGGAAACGATCAGGCCGCGGCGCGGGTCGGCGTCCAATACGCTGCCGGGCGGGGCGTGCGGCTCGCTTTCTATGATTTGGGCGCGGTGAATTTTTAAGGGCTTGCCGTCCCAAATGGTAAAAGCGCCGGGCACAGGGTTGGCGCCGCGCACGAGGTTAAAGAGGTCGCGGCTGGGCCGGGCCCAATCGATGCGGCCGTCTTCCTTGCTGAGTTTGGGGGCGCGACTGGCCGCCCTTTTGGGTTGGGGCTGGGGCGTCAGCGTACCGGCTTCGAGGCCGTCTACGGTTTCGACGATCAGCTCGGCCCCTTGCAGGCGCAGGCGGGCGTCGAGCTCGCCTGCGGTTTCTGCGGCGCCAATGGTCACGCGGCGCTGCAATAAAATGTCGCCGGCATCAACGCGTTCGTTGAGGTGAAATGTCGTAATGCCCGTTCCTTCTTCGCCGTTGATCACCGCCCAAACGATGGGCGCGGCGCCGCGATAAGCCGGCAGTAGCGAGGGGTGCAAGTTGACGCAACCGCCGGCGGGCAGGGCCAGCAGGCTGGCGGGCAAAATGGAAAAGGCCACCACCACAAAGAGGTCGGCGCGGCAGGCATCCAATTGCGCCGCCAGCGCCGGGTCGTCGAGGTCGCCTGTTTGCAGTATTTCGATGCCAAGGTCTAGGGCGGCGCTTTTAACCGGCGGCGCTTGCGGCTGGCGCCCGCGCCC
>CAXGRO010000221.1:0-8649 GCA_964012055.1 uncultured bacterium | reverse complement strand
CAAATTTGGACGGAAGCCCCCATACTCGAACCCGTGCGCGCCAGCTTCCGCGATGAAACCGCCCTGCAGTGGAACCGCGTCCACGACCTGCCGGATTTTGTCTACTTTGATCACAGCATTCACGTCAACAAAGGCATTGGCTGCCAGAGTTGCCACGGCCAAATCGATCAGATGCCGCTCGTGTGGAAAGAAAATACCCTAAACATGGAGTGGTGTTTAGAATGCCATCGCGCCCCCGAAGACCATATAAGGCCGCGCGAAGAAGTATTTAATATGTTGTGGGAGCCCCCCCCGGACCACGATGGACGTTCACTCGTCGCCGAATACAAGGTCCAAACTACTCAATTAACCGATTGCTCGATCTGCCACCGATGATAAAAGAAGATCACACCCGCAAAAGTCTCGATATAGGGGAAATTCGCTCCCGCTTAACGCAAAGTGATGGACGCGACTACTGGCGCAGCCTCAACGAACTCGCCCAAACCGACGAATTTGAAGAGATGCTCCACCGCGAATTTCCCGACCAGGCATCCGAATTAAACGATCCTGTGAGCCGGCGCAACTTCCTCAAAGTGATGGGGGCCTCGCTGGCTTTTGGCGGCCTTACGGCATGCACGATCCAACCGCAAGAAAAAATTGTTCCCTTTGTGCGGGCGCCCGAGGATGTCATACCCGGTAAACCGCTATTTTACGCCACCTCCATGCCCGAAGGTGGTGTAGCCACAGGCATTCTAGTTGAAAGTCACATGGGGCGGCCGACTAAAATCGAGGGCAACCCCCAGCATCCCAGCAGCATGGGCGGTACCAACGCCGTTACCCAGGCCTCAATTCTCAACCTCTATGACCCCGATCGCTCTCAGGTAATAAAAAACGCCGGACGCATCAGTACGTGGCAGAGTTTCCTCAAAAAGGCAGAGGAAGTTCTGGCCCTCCAGAGCAGTAAGCAAGGCGCCGGGCTTAGAATACTCACGCAAACAGTGAATTCCCCCACTCTCGCCAAACAATTGGCTACCATTGGCCTCGAATTTCCCCAAGCAGTCTGGCACCAATACGAAGCGGCAGGAAGAGAAAATGCCCACAACGGGTCTCAACTCGCCTTCGGCAGATCCGTCAATACATATTACGACCTCAGTAAAGCAGATGTCGTCCTCTCTCTAGATGCGGATTTTCTCTACGAAGGGCCCGGCAGCGTGCGCTACGCTCGCGATTTCTCCGCCGGGCGCAAGGTGAGCGAATCCGACGAGATGAATCGCCTATACGTTGTCGAGAGTACCCTCACTTCCACCGGGTCCGTCGCCGACCACCGTTTGGCCTTGAGCACGGGCGGTATTGAGGCTTTCGCCATGGCCGTAGCCCGCCAGTTGGGTGTGCAATGGCAAGGCCCCTCAGAGTCTGCAACAGTAGATGTCAAATGGATTTCCGCGCTGGTCCGCGATTTGCAAAAACACCACGGCCGCAGCTTGATCATTGCCGGGCAATACCAATCGCCCGCCGTCCACGCACTGGCCCACGCCATGAACGACGCTTTGGGCAACGTCGGACAAACCGTGCACTACACCGACCCGCTGCAAGCCGGTGCCACCGACCAACTACAATCTCTGCGCGACCTGGTCCAGGCCATGCAAGCGGGCCAAGTGGACGCGCTGCTAATTTTGGGTGGCAACCCCGCCTTTGACGCACCAGCTGATCTTGATTTTGCCGCAGCGCTCGAACGAGTAGAATTTCGCGCCCACCTAGGGTTGTACGAAAACGAGACGTCCGATTTGTGCCACTGGCATATCCCGCAAAACCACTATCTCGAATCCTGGAGCGACGGCCGCGCCTACGACGGCACGGCCTCAATCATCCAGCCCCTCATCCGGCCGCTCTACAACAGTAAATCCGATCACGAATTATTAGCCATTCTAACCGGCCAAGTAGGCTTGCCGGCGCTCGATATTGTGCGCGAATATTGGCAGCAAGAAGGTAAGTACAACAACTTTGAAAACTTCTGGTCGACCATCTTGCACGACGGCCTAATTCCCGGAACGGCTCTGCCCTCTTTAACTCCAGAGCTCGCCGCATTGCGCATTCCCTCCGGAACGGGAAAAATTTTAGAAGAAGAAGAACTCGAAATTCTCTTTCGGCCCGATCCCCTTATCGGCGACGGCCGCTACGTCAACAACGGCTGGCTCCAGGAAGCACCCAGTCCCATCACTAAATTGACCTGGGACAACGCCGCTTTGGTGAGCCCGGCGACGGCCGAACGTCTCGGCCTGCAAAACGAACAAGTAGTACAGCTGAACTACGACAATCGCACCGTGAGTGCGCCCGTGTGGATCGTGCCGGGACAGACTCCCGATGTAGTAACTGTTCATCTGGGATACGGTTCCAGCCGCAGCGGCCGCGTCGGCAAAGATGTGGGTTTTAACACCTATGCGTTGCGCACCTCTTCCAGCATGTGGCACGGCACCGGCTTACAAATTATCAAGACGTTTGAACAATACCGCCTGGCCTCTACCCAAGATCACCACAGCATGGAAAACCGCCACCTGGTGCGCCACGCCGACCTGGCGGAGTATAAGAAACACCCCGATTTCGCCCACAAACAGGTCCACAACTTCCCCGAGGACCTCACCTTGTACTCCGGATTTGAATACAACGGCAATGCTTGGGGCATGGCCATCGACCTGACCGCCTGCCTCGGCTGCAACGCTTGTACGGTGGCCTGTCAGGCCGAAAACAACATTCCCATCGTCGGCAAAGAGCAGGTTCTCAATGGCCGTGAGATGTCGTGGATCCGCATCGACCGCTACTACAGCGGCAATATGGACAACCCCGAGGTCTATCACCAGCCCGTGCCCTGCATGCAATGTGAAAACGCCCCTTGTGAATTGGTCTGCCCGGTCACGGCCACCGTCCACAGTGAAGAGGGCCTCAATGACATGGTCTACAACCGCTGTGTGGGCACGCGTTACTGCGCCAACAACTGCCCTTATAAAGTGCGCCGATTTAATTTTTTACAGTACGCCGACCGCGACACCGAAAGCCTCAAAATGGGCAACAACCCAGATGTGACCGTGCGCTCTCGCGGCGTCATGGAAAAATGCACCTACTGCGTGCAGCGCATCAATGCGGCGCGCATTGAATCTAAAAAGGCCGATAAGCCCATTTCAGACGGCCAAATCGTCGTGGCCTGTGAGCAAGTTTGCCCAACCGGGTCGATCGTATTTGGCGATATTAACGACAGCAATAGCCGGGTGGCCAAACTCAAAGCCAGCCCGCTCAACTACGGCATTTTGATGGAATTGAACACACGGCCGCGCACGACGTATTTGGCGAGCGTGAAAAACCCCAATCCGGAGATCGTCAAGAGCTAAAATGTCAGAAGCCGCTGGAAAATCCTATACCACACCACCGCCCGAACTCGGGCCCGGTCAAACCTCGTATACCACTATTTCCGAAAAGATCAGTTCGATCGTTTTGACCAAATCCACTCCCCTAGTGTGGTTTGGCACTGTGTTGGTGGGTTTTACCCTGTTGGGATTGCTCCAGGTCGCCATTGCCTGGTTGTTTTACGAAGGCATTGGTATTTGGGGACTCAATAATCCAATAGGCTGGGGCTTTGCCATTATCAACTTTGTCTGGTGGATCGGTATTGGTCACGCCGGCACTTTGATCTCGGCAATCCTCCTGCTTTTCCGACAAAAATGGCGCACCTCAATTAACCGCTCGGCCGAGGCCATGACTATTTTTGCCGTTATGTGCGCTGCCATGTTCCCGCTCATTCACACCGGGCGCCCCTGGCTGGCGGCCTATTGGCTGCTGCCCTACCCGAATTCTATGGACATCTGGCCGCAATTCCGCAGCCCCCTAATGTGGGACGTTTTTGCGGTCTCTACCTATTTTACGGTGTCGCTGTTATTCTGGTTTATTGGCATGATCCCGGATTTTGCAACCTTCCGCGACCGCGCCAAGAATTTTATCACCCAGAAAATTTTTGGTGTCTTGTCTATGGGCTGGCGCGGTTCGGCGGTACATTGGGAGCGCTACGAGATGGCTTCCCTGCTGCTGGCGGGTTTGTGCACTCCACTGGTTTTGTCGGTACACAGCATAGTCAGCTTCGATTTTGCCGTCTCTCTTATTCCCGGTTGGCACACCACTATATTTCCGCCCTACTTTGTCGCCGGCGCCATCTACGCAGGATTTGCCATGGTGCTCACTCTGATGTTGCCCCTGCGCAGCATCTACGGTTTGCACGACTTCATAACCGACCGGCATTTAGAAAATATGTCAAAGGTCATGCTGGTTTCGGGTTTGATCGTGGGGTACGGCTATTTTATGGAACAGTACATAGCCTGGTATAGCGCCAGTGTCTACGAAGGCTATATGATGCAAAACCGCATGTTCGGCCCCTATGCCAATTATTACTGGGCTCTCATCCTGTGCAATATCGTCGTCCCCCAACTTCTCTGGATTAAGAGCGTCCGCATTAATGTTTATCTACTTTTCATCGTTTGTATGTTTATCAATGTAGGCATGTGGCTCGAACGTTTCATCATTGTGGTAACCAGCCTGCACCGCGATTACGTTCCTTCTTCTTGGGACATGTACCACCCCACATTTTGGGACTGGGCAACTTATATTGGCACGATGGGTCTATTTCTCTTCCTGTTTAGCCTGTTCATCCGCGGCATGCCCCTCATCGCCATGCACGAAATTCGCACGCTCCTGCCCATAGGAAATAAAGAGCACTGAGAGCGATAAACTTATGAATCACGAACCTTCTTCTCCTTGGTATGGCCTCTTAGCTGAATTCGAGCGGCCAGAAGATCTCTTGGCGGCCGCTGAAAACGCCTCCGAAGCGGGATACAGTAAAATGGACGCCTATTCGCCGTTGCCCATCCACGGCTTGGCGGCGGCCGTTGGTTTCCCCCGCACCAACCTATCTTATATTGTCTTTGTTTGCGGCGTATTGGGAGCCATAGCGGGCTATTCGCTGCAGTACTGGATCCACGTCATCGATTACCCCGTCAACATAGGCGGCCGCCCCCTGCACAGCGGACCGAGCTTTATTCCGGTAACCTTTGAATTGACCATTCTCTTTGCCGCCTTTGGCGCGGTGTTTGGCATGTTGGGCCTCAATAAATTGCCCATGCCCTACCACCCGGTTTTCAACGCGCCCAATTTTAATAGGGCAAGCCAAGACCGTTTCTTTCTGTGCATCGAAGCGGAAGACCCCCAATTCGACCTCGAAAAAACGCGCACTTTTCTCGAAGGTCTGAATCCACAAGAGGTAACCCAAGTTGAGCACTGATAGCGTCGCCACAAAAGGCACCAGGACGAAGTGGCTGTGGGGCATTGCCACGGCGCTCTTCCTGCTCAATACCACGGCCTGCGAACTGCGCCGCGAGATGTACGACCAGCCCAGATTTGAGCCGCTAGAAGCGTCGAACTTTTTCGCCGACGGCCTCTCGTCCCGCAAGCCGGTGCCCGGCACCGTGGCGCGCGGCCAATTGCGCCTCGACACCCACCTCTATGAGGGCAAGGAAAACGGCGAATTGGCCACTACTATCCCGTTCGTAGTCTCCCAAGCGCTCTTGGAGCGCGGCCAGGAGCGCTACAATATATATTGCACCCCTTGCCACGACCGCACTGGGCGCGGCAACGGCATGATAGTCCAGCGCGGCCTCAAAGCGCCCCCCTCCATGCACGAGCAACGCCTGCGCGATGTGCCCGTTGGTCATTTCTTTGATGTAATGACCAACGGCCTTGGTGTTATGTACAGCTACGCTTCGCGCATTCCCGTAAAGGACCGCTGGGCCATTGCCGCTTACATTCGGGCCTTACAATTCAGCCAAAACGCAGAAGTAGACCGCCTCTCTGCACAAGACCGCAGTCAACTGCCAGAATAAAGCCTAAAGCAACTTCAATGAATGAAGAGATCGTCCAACAATCAGAGGCCCTGAAGCCCCTACTTAGCAAGTACCAAAATGTAGCACTCGTCATCGGCTTGCTCGGTGGCGCCGCTACAGTAGCCGGCTTCACAATGGACCAACAGCAGTTTTACCAATCCTACCTGCTGGCCTTCCTTTATTGGATCAGCCTCACCATGGGCAGCCTAGCCGTTCTCATGATTCACCACCTGGCAGGCGGCCGTTGGGGATTCGCCATCCGCCGTCTGCTCGAAGCCGGCAGCCGCACTATTCCTTTTATGGTGGTCCTTTTTATCCCAATAATATTTGGCCTTCACAACCTCTACGAATGGACACATCTGGACGTAGTTGAAGCCGACGAGATCCTAACCCATAAGAAACCTTATCTGAACGAATCGGGATTTTTGTTGCGCACCGCCATTTGCTTTGCCATCTGGGGAATTCTAGCATTTTTTCTCAACCGTTGGTCAACCCTGCAAGACAAAATCACCGAAACCTATCCTACGCGCCGCATGCAGCGGCTCAGCGCGCCTGGCGTATTGATCTTTGCCTTAACCATGACCGTAGCTTCGGTCGATTGGATCATGTCACTGGAACCCCATTGGTTTTCCACCATATTCAGTGCCATCTACATGATAGGCCAGATTTTGCTAACCTGGGCCTTCATGATCCTGGTTTCCGTATCCCTCTCGCACCACAAACCTCTCGACGCGCTGCTCTCCAACGAACGCCTGCGCGACTTGGGCACCTTAATGTTGGCTTTTGTCCTCTTGTGGACCTACACCTCATTTTCACAATTATTGATCATCTGGGGCGCCAATTTACCTGAGGAAATCACCTGGTACGTCAGACGCGTTCAAGGAGAATGGGAGAGTGTAGCCTATTTACTCCTCGGCCTACACTTTATCATTCCTTTCCTGCTCCTGATCTCCAGCCGCATAAAGGCCCGGACGCGCGTGTTAGTCGCCATTGCCGCCGGCCTAGTGATCATGCGCCTAGTGGACCTGTATTGGGTTACTGCCCCCGCTTTTCAACACGGCGGTCCTGCCCACATAATGCCTCATTGGCTGGATTTAACCGCGCCGATAGGCATTGGCGGCATTTGGTTTTTCATATTCTTTTCGCAGCTAAAACGCCGACCGCTTATTGCGCTCAACGACCCGCGTTTTGAAAATTTGCTCAGTGGAGAAGGCGAGCACAGTCATGGATAAACCCGCCGAACACGCTTCCAACCCTGGCTACGAGACCACCGATGCCCACGTGCGGCCGCTGGCGGGCATTGCCATATTCCTGGTGATTTTCATACCGTCTGTCTTTCTGGGCATTGTCGTATTGTTCAAAGTAATAGACTATTACCAGCCCTTGCTCTACGACGATCTCTCCTCCGAATCCACCCACCCGCTAGCCGATACTCGGCTAGTCAGTTCAGAACCGGTAGTTCAAGTAGATCCTCCTGCCCAAAAAGCGGAGTTAGAAAAAATTGAACAAAACGTCCTGACTACATACGACTGGGTAGATAAAGAAAAGGGGATTGCCAGGATTCCCATAAAACGGGCTATTGAAATTCTGTCTGAAGGCAAATAAAATACCCATGTTGAACAGCCGTCACATCGCCCTTTTTCGCCAGCACCAATGGTCTAGCACTTTATCTATGATCTTCGCGCTTTGTCTTGTCATGCAGATCGGTGGCCCTGCCTCTTTGCTGGCTCAACCGATCACAAGCGAAATGGTCGATGCCATCGGCATAGACCAACGGTTGGGCGAACATTTGCCGCTCGACCTGCAATTCAACGACGAGCGCGGTCGCGAAGTATCGCTACAGCAATATTTCGGTAAGAAGCCAGTAATTTTGGTATTAGCTTATTACGAGTGCCCCATGCTCTGCACCCAGGTGCTCAACGGCCTATTGCGCGGCTTTCGCCCACTCTCATTTGACGTGGGGCGGGAATTTAATATTGTCACTGTTAGTATTGATCCCGGCGAAACGCCCGATCTGGCCGCTGGCAAAAAAGCCGAGTACGTCAAGCGCTACGGCCGCGAGGGGGCCACAGAAGGCTGGCACTTCCTCACCGGAGCTCAAGATCAAATAGATCAATTGGCCCAAGCCGTGGGTTTTCGCTACGAATACGACGCCGAAACTGAAGATTACATCCACGCCAGCGGTATTGTGGTTGCAACGCCTCAGGGCAAACTGGCGCGTTATTTCTATGGAATCGAATTCGCCCCCAAAGATTTACGCCTGGGCCTTATTGAGGCGACCAACGGACAAATTGGCAACCCCGTAGACCAATTGCTCCTACTTTGCTTTAACTACGATCCGCAGTCGGGCAAATACAACCTGGTCGTTATGAACACCCTGCGCGTGGCCGGTTTTGCCACGCTCGCCGTTATGGGTAGTTTCATCGTCGTCATGGTGCGACGCGACCGCCGAAAAAAAACGAACGAGGTCTAGATCTAAATGTTCGTCTTAAGCAGCATATTCACCATTCTGAGTACATGAGGATTGCAATCGATGCCGAGTGAATTTCAACTCCATCCAGATCTGGCCTCCACGTTCGCTCTGCCAGTAGACCTACTCTATTTTTTACTCATTGCCCTCTCAGTCATCTTTGCGGGAGGTATATTCATTGCCATTTTTGTCTTCTGCGTCAAATACCGCCGGCGCTCTGAAGACGAAAGCCCCAAAGAGATTCACGGTTCGTTGCCTTTGGAATTGGCCTGGAGCATCATACCT
>CAXGRO010000220.1:0-8660 GCA_964012055.1 uncultured bacterium | reverse complement strand
ACAAAACAAGATAGGGGAGGGATCGCCATTCCTAAAAAAAGTCACACATCACGTTTTGTACATATTATTTTAGTAATTTTGAAAATTCTCGTCTTGGTCAACTAACCCAGGAAACTGAGTTATGGATGATAGGCACAAAACCAAAGCTCAACTCATTGAAGAATTAAATCAGTCGCAGCAGAAAGTTGCCCGGCTTAGAGAGCTCAACCACCTCCACAGAATACAGCTAGAAGTGGCGAGCCAAGCTATTCTGATGACTGATTTTTCAATAGCCATGCCGAACAGCTCTACGGCATGGCTGCCGGGGACGTTGTGGACAGAGATGTTTTGGACTTAATAGAGACCCAAAATAGCTGGGGATTGGCCGAACTGTTACAGGAGGTAGATTGGCAGGGTGAAGGTTTCATCCGTCGAACGGACGGCGTTTCTGTAAAGGTAGCCCTGAAGAGCGCCCCCGTGCGCGATGATCCTGTCCAGATTGTTAGATGAGGGGGGGTTCGCACGCCCAGTACGATGCGCTGATGGAGGAAAAGGATCGGTTATTGCGCGCCTATCACGCCATTGGCCAGACTATTCTGTCTTCGTTAGACCTGGAACAGGTGCTGGACACTCTGCCGCAGCAAGTTCTAGCCGCCGGCATTTTTCGCAGCCTGATGGTGGCGCTGGTAGACGAAGAACGGCGGCAGGTAGAAGTCGTGCGCGGTTTGTCTTCTTACGCGAATGATATTTTTGTGCCGTGCGCGGTTACCCGCGTAGGTGGTAGGGAGGTTGTTGGGAACAGTTACGACCTGGATGACGCCAATGTCGTTGCCGAAGTCGCCCGCACTGGACAGATGCAGGTGATCGGCGGCTGGGATCCAGAGCGCTTTGATTCCCAGATCAAGCCGAATAGCGGCGATTTGGAGAAGGTGTCCTATTTCTTTCCCATCAAGCAGGGGGAGCGGGTGGTGGCGGTGTTGGCGACGAGCAGTTCACCGGAAGCAAGAGAGATGGTTTTAAACCGAATTGAGACGATGCAGCCGCTGCTCGATCAGGTGGCTATCGCCCTGGAACACGCGCGCTTATACGTCCAGATTCAGGCAGGCCGTGGAGACGCTGGAGGACAGAGATGCCTATATAACCAATCTGATGAATACCCTGAGCGATGTCATCTTTACCGTCAAAATGCCCGAGCGAGAAATCGTTTATGTAAATCAACGCATAGAAGATATTTTGGGGTACCGTCCCGAGGAACTCATCGGCCAGACGGCGAGCATATTGCACATCGATTCATCGGGTTTTGCAGCGTTTGGCCAGAAGATACAGACGGCACTAAAAAACAAGCAGTTCCAAATCCACACTGAATGGCAATTAAAACAAAAAGACGGCAAAAGATATGGGCCGAGCTCACAACGACGTTCATGTTTGCCAACGGTGAATGCGCCCAGTCGATCAGCCTGCTGCGCGATGTAACGCTGCGCAAGCAGATGGAGGAAGATCTGCGCAGAAGACAGAACCTCGAATCGTTGGGAGTTTTGGCCGGTGGCATTGCCCACGATTTTAATAATGTTTTGACGGGCATTACGTCCAATCTGGGGATCCTGGGGATGAAGCTGGATAAAGACAGCCTGGAACACAAGGTGACCCAGACGGCGCTGCACGCCGCCGACCGCGCCGCCGAGTTGTCGAAGCAGTTACTGACTTTTTCCAAGGGCGGCGATCCGCTTAAAGAGCCAACGGCCTTGGCGCCTTTGCTGCGCGAAACAACCGAGCTCTCGCTGCATGGCTCTAGCAGCAAAGTCGAGTATGTCCTACCAGAGGACCTGCACGCCGTAGAAATCGACAAAGGGCAGATTGCTCAGGTGGTGCAGAATTTGGTGATCAATGCAGACCAGGCCATGCCCGAAGCTGGATTAGTGAAGGTCGCAGCCGAAAATGTGGCGATATTGGCCGGGGATTACCTACCCTTGGAAGCTGGCAATTACGTCAAAATATCGGTAGAGGACCGGGGCGTTGGCATCTCGGAGGAAGTCGCGGCCAGGATTTTTGATCCCTACTATACCACCAAATTAGCAGGGCACGGGCTGGGGCTGTCGATTACCAATTCTATCGTACAAAAACACCAGGGTCATATTGCGGTGCGCTCCAAACAAAATGTGGGCACGACCTTTGAATTTTATCTGCCGGCGAGCCTGAAGCGCGTTGCCTCTATTGAAAAGTCTCAAACTAAATTCCCCAGTGGTTCGGGTCGGGTTTTGATCATGGACGATGAAAAGCTGATTCACGATTCAGTGGGGGGCGCGCTTGAGATAATGGGCTATGAGGTGGGGCACGTCTACGATGGTCAGGCTGCTTTGCAAGCGTACCAAGCGGCAATGGATCAGTGGAATGGCTATGATATTGTCATTATGGATTTGACGATTCCCGGTGCAATGGGGGGTAGAGAGACCATCGGCAAGCTGCGCAAAATCGATTCTCAAGCCCGGGTGCTGGTTGCCAGCGGCTATGCCAATGATCCGGTCATGGCCAACTATGCGGCGTGTGGTTTTAGCGGGAGGGTGGTCAAACCTGTGGTGGTTGCGGTGTTGGATGAGACTATAAAAAAGATATTGGAGTAGGGGTCTGAAAATGGTTTTTGCAAGAGTTGTCGGATAAAATAAGAGAGCACTATGGCTCGCGGAGAACTGTGTTGTTTTTTCATCGTTTTATTTGCTTGTAGTTCGTCGGACGATGGCCCCACGGCACCGGAGGGCATCGCCGACGATGATGGATCGAGTGAAGTCATCGACCGCGATGCCTCCACTATCGAGCCGTTGGCCGATGTGACGGCGGTGAGTGTCACGGGCAACGCGGGCGACTACCGGTTTTCGGTTACGGTGTCCAGCCCCGACACGGGGTGCGATCAGTACGCCGATTGGTGGGAGGTGCTCGGCGAGTCGGGCGATTTGCTCTACCGCCGCGTGTTGTTGCACAGCCACGTCTGCGAGCAGCTGTTTAGCCGTAGCGGCGGGCCGGTGGCGGCCGATCAGTTGGTGTGGGTGCGGGCGCACATGAATCCACAGGGGTACGGCGGAGTGGCGTTTAAAGGCACGGTGCAGGACGGTTTTGCGGCGGCGGCGCTGGATCACGATTTTGCCCTTGCGGTGGCGGCGCAAGATCCCCTGCCCGCAGATTGTGATTTTTAAGGTGCGCGAATTTATCCTGCGCGCTCGCAAAGCACCGTCCACCCCCGACTTTGGGCTCGACGAGATCGGGCGCTTGCCCTTTTTGGAAATCGTCGCCCACTGCGTGTGCAACGCCCTGTTCTACTCGCGGCAGATCCGGCCGCAGACCAAGGTGCACGTGGTGCTGGAAGGGCCGGCGGCGCCGCCCAAAATCGTGCGCCTGGAGAGCGATGATTTGTGTTCCCTGGGCGGCTACGACGAGCGCTCAATCTGGGAGGTGTTGCGCCGCGCCCTGGGAGAGGGGTGGGCGCTGGAGTTGGAACGCGAAGTGCAGGTGGACGACGGCCTCTACGTGGCCAAGCGCAGCTTTGAGTCGCTGGTGCGGCAACAGTGCGACCGCGGCCCACTCTATTATTTGCAACCCAAAGGTAACGACATTCGCCAATTGCAATTTGGCGATGCGGCAACCTTTGTTTTTACCGATCACCTGAGCATGCCCAAAAAGAGCGACCGCTTTATAGAGCGCCTGGGCGCCCAACCCATCAACGTGGGCCCCAAAGTGCTTTTTGCTTCGCAGTGCTTGGTGCTGGTGCACAACGAAATGGACCGGCAGGGGCTGGAATAAGCGCTTTTCTTGACCTTGTCGGGGGGCTGGACTATCTTTATAAGACCTTGACACTGAAAGACTAAGACTATGATACGCGCCTTGCCAACCAGCGCTTCCGGGCTGCAGGCCAACCAGCAAAGCCTGCATGCCTCGGCGCACAATACGGCCAACCTCACTACCAAAGAAGCGACCAAAGTGCGCGTGCAAGCCAGTGAATTGCCGCAGGGCGGGGTGCAAACCCGGGGCAAAATTGCCGGCGGCGCGGCTCAGATTGAGCCGGTGGAAGAGGCGGTGGAACAGATTACCGCCGCTCAGCACTTTAAAGCCAGAGCCCGCTCGGTGCAAACCCAGGACGAGATGTTGGGCGTTTTACTGGATATAAGAGCGTGAGATTGCGGCCTTAAGTTTGTACCATGGCCAAAAGCAAACGAATCACCCTGCTGATTATTCCCGAAGAGGGGGGCAAGACCTTCGAGATGAAGTTCCCCCGGGTATTGGCGAGGTTTTTTGTTGCACTGGTTTTGGCTGTTATGGTATTTCTCGTTTTGGGTTTGCGGGCGCACCTGGAAGCCAACAATAGGGGCGAGCAGGTGGCGCATTTGGAGCGCGAGAAAGCCCAGCTAGAAGAAGAAGTGAGCCAGATCAGGCAGTTGGAGCGCGTCTTGCGGCGTCTGCAAGACAGCAACCGCCGCCTCTATACGATTTTGCGCGAGTCGCTGGGGTTGGAGCCGGAAACCGAGGTGCTGCACACGTCCAGCGGTCGCGAGGTATACATATCTGCGATAGATCGCCTGCGCTGGGGGCGGGTCAACAGCTTGCCCAGTATGTGGCCGGCGCACGGCGTGGTTACGCGGCGCTTTACCGAGGATTTTCCCGGGGTGGAAATCTTTTTACCGCAGGGCAGTCTGGTGCGGTCCAGCGGTTCGGGACAGATTGTGGAGGTGCGCTACGACGAGCGCTATGGCCACGTGTTGGTGGTCGACCACGGCAACGGCATGGCTAGCCACTACGGCTACAACTCCAGTCTGCTGGTGGAAGAGGGCGATTACGTGCAACAGGGGCAGCCCATTGCCCTGAGCGGGCGCTCGGGCCAGGCGCCGAGTGCGGCACTGTTTTACGCGGTTTACGAAGCGGGGCGACCCCGCGACCCGCTGGAATACCGGCTGTGGTTATAAGCAGAATATGAGTTAGATGAGAAAGAAAAAAGAAAACGGCATCAGCGATACGGTGATTGGCAAGGGGGCGGTGTTGAGAGGCGAGTTGCAGATTGAGAGCAATCTCAACGTCGAAGGCACCCTGAGCGGCGACCACCTGGCGACCCGCCAGCTCATGCTGGTGAGCGAGGGAGGCGAAGTAGACGCCAAGAACATCGAAGTGGGCCAGGCGCATATCAAGGGCAAGGTGTCGGGGGTGTTAAAAGCCCGCGAGCAGGTGCACGTTAGCGCCGGCGCTGTGCTGGAGGGCCGGGTGAAAACGCCGCGGCTGGTGTTGGAAGAAGGCGCCATTCTCAAGATAGACGGCGAAGAAAGCTAACTTAAAGAATAAACATAGAAAAAGGGCCGACTGCTTTTGCGCAGTCGGCCCTTTTTTGTATATAGGCGGTGTGGTTTACATGCCCATGCCGCCGCCCATGCCGCCGTACATGTCGCCGCCGGGAGGGCCGGCCGGCATGGGCGGCTTCTCTTCGGGCAACTCGGCGACCAAAGCCTCGGTGGTGAGCAGCAGCGAGGCGATGCTGGCGCCGTTTTCCAATGCCGTGCGCGAAACCTTGGCGGGGTCGACGACGCCGGCCTTAACCAGGTCTTCGTACTCTTCGGTGCGCGCGTTAAAACCAAAGGCGCCCTTGCCCTCGCTCACCTTGCGGGTGACGATGGCGCCCTCGATGCCGGCGTTGTCGGCGATCTGGCGCGCCGGCTCTTCCAGCGCCCGCTGGATGATCTGTATGCCAATGGCCTCGTCGCCGTCGGCTTCGAGCTTTTCCAGCGTCTTCTGGCTGCGCAGGAACACGACGCCGCCGCCGGGCACCACGCCTTCTTCCACGGCGGCGCGGGTGGCGTGCAGGGCGTCTTCGACGCGGGCCTTCTTTTCCTTCATTTCGGTCTCGGTGGCGGCGCCCACATTAATCACGGCGACGCCGCCGGCCAGTTTGGCCAGCCGCTCTTGCAGCTTTTCGCGGTCGTAGTCGGAGGTGGTTTCATCGATCTGGCGGCGGATCTGCTGCACCCGGCCTTGAATGTCGCTCTGGGCGCCGGCGCCTTCGATGATGGTGGTGTTGTCTTTGTCGAGGACGATGCGCTTGGCCTGACCTAAATCTTCTAGGGTGGCGCCTTCGAGCTTGAGGCCGGCGTCTTCGGAAATGACGCGGCCGCCGGTGAGCACGGCGATATCTTCGAGCATGGCGGTGCGGCGGTCGCCAAAGCCGGGGGCCTTGGCGGCGGCCACGGCGATGGTGCCGCGGATCTTGTTGACCACTAGGGTGGCCAGCGCTTCGCCTTCGATGTCTTCGGCGATGATCAGCAGGGGTTTGCTGAGCTGGGCGACCTTTTCGAGTACGGGCACTAGGTCGCGCATGGAGGAGATTTTCTTGTCGTGGATGAGAATGTAACCGTCTTCGATCACCGCTTCCATGCTCTCCTGGTCGGTGACGAAGTAGGGCGACAGATAACCGCGGTCAAACTGCATGCCCTCGACCACTTCTAGCGAGGTGTCGGTGCTCTTGGCTTCTTCGACGGTGATGACGCCGTCTTTGCCCACTTTGTCCATGGCGTCGGCAATGAGCTCGCCAATGGCGAAATCGTTGTTGGCCGAAATGGTGCCGACCTGGGCGATTTCTTCGCGGCTCTTGACCTCTTTGCTCAACTTCTTGATGTCGCCGACCACGGCCGCTACGGCCTGGTCGATGCCGCGCTTGAGGTCCATGGGGTTGGCACCGGCGGTGACGTTTTTGAGCCCCTGGCGGAAAATGATCTGGGCCAAGACGGTGGCGGTGGTGGTGCCGTCGCCGGCTACGTCGGAGGTCTTGGAAGCGACTTCCTTGACCATCTGGGCGCCCATGTTCTCGTAGGGGTCTTTGAGTTCAATTTCTTTGGCTACGGTGACGCCGTCCTTGGTGACGGTGGGCGAGCCGAAGCTTTTGTCCAATACGACGTTGCGGCCTTGCGGGCCGAGCGTCACCTTGACGGTCTCGGCCAGCTTATCCACGCCTTGCAGCAGGGATTCGCGCGCCGCCATGTCAAATTGAAGTTGTTTTGGAGCCATGTGTTCTCCTCCTAATTTGGGTTAATGTAGAGAGTTATGAAATATCGATGGCCAATGTATGATTTTTAGCACTCCATTTATCAGAGTGCTAAAAACTATAGAAATTTATAATATAGAGGGTTCCATGTTCTTGCGCAAGTAGAAAAAAGCCGCTTTATTGGGAATATGAAGAACGTCTACACCTGTACTACGGGCCGTTTGCCCTATGCCCAGGTTTGGGCCTGGCAGCGCGCCTGGTGCGAACGGCGGCGGCGCGGCGCGCTGCCCGATTTGCTGCTTTTGACCGAGCATCCGCCCACCTATACGTGCGGGCGTTCGACTCGCGCCGAGCATTTGCTATACGGGGCCGAACAATTGGCCGCGATGGGGTGCGAATTTTTTGAAATTGAACGCGGCGGCAGCGTCACCTTCCACGGCCCGGGCCAGTTGGTGGGTTATCCGCTGGTCGATTTGCACGGCTGGGGCCGCGACGTGCACGGGCATATGCGGCGGCTCGAAGAGATTGTCGTTCGCACGCTGGCGGCGTATGGACTGGAAGCCGCCCCCGGTCCCGAGTTGACCGGCGTGTGGGTGGGGCAGGACAAGATTGGGGCAATTGGGGTACATGTGCGGCATTGGATTACGATGCACGGTTTTGCGCTGAATGTGGATCCCGATTTGGAACATTTCAGGCGCATTTTGCCGTGCGGATTGGACAACGACAAGGTGACGTCGATGGCCCAGCTTTTGGGGCAGGTGCCGGCGATGGAGGAAGTTGAGGCGCGGGTGCGGGAGAATTTTGAAGCGGTTTTTGAGGCGGAGTTGGAGGAGATGGCGTTGGCGGATTTTTGTGCGGTGGTGGAAGGTAAGAGTATTGCTCGAATGGGGGAGAATCTTTAGATTGAAAACGCTTTGCAGATAAAAACTTATGTTTGAAATGTAGTAAAATGGGCGTCGACTTGGGAAGCGGTTTGGGAGGGACCATTGCCAGCAAGGTGGTGACCTACGACTTTGCGCGCTTGATGGAGGGCTACCGAGGTGGCGTGCTCGGCGTTTGGTACGGCGAGCATCGACAATATGTGAACGTTTGGCGGGCCTATGGCGGATAAACTTACGCATGTGGACGAGAGCGGTGGGGTGCACATGGTGGACGTGGGCGGCAAGGAGAAGACGCGCCGTCAGGCCGTGGTGCGCGGCGAGATTCGCATGCGGGCCGAGACGGTGGGGCTGATACGGGAGGACGGGATAGAGAAGGGCAATGTGCTGGAGACGGCGCGCCTGGCCGGCATTATGGCGGCCAAGCGCACCGGCGAGTTGATTCCGCTGTGCCACCCGCTCAATGTGACGGCGGTGGAGGTGGACTTTGCAGTGGGCGAAGATCGGGTGGAGGTGGAGGCGCAGGCGCGCATTGAGGATCGCACCGGAGTGGAGATGGAGGCGCTGACGGCGGCCACGGTGGCGCTGTTGACGATTTACGATATGTGCAAGGCGGTGGACCGGGACATGGTGATTTCTGAGGTGCGGCTGATGGAGAAGAGCGGGGGAAGAAGTGGGACGTACGTGCGGGAGGAGTGAGAGATAAACTCGGTATAGTACATTTTGGTATTAAAGGCTGTGGCAGGTGAGCGGGACCTAAGAATTGGCCCAGCTAGGGTGTGAGTATTTTGGTTTGT
>CAXGRO010000219.1:0-8664 GCA_964012055.1 uncultured bacterium | reverse complement strand
TGGCGCGAGCTGGCGGACGGCGAGGTGGGCATTCACGGCTCCGACCCACAGCACCACAACAACTGGGTGGCGGAGCAGATCGAACCTTTCAGTGTCGAGGTCGACGACACAACCTTTGCCGTCCGCCTGGAACCAGGGTGCCGGGTGCGGCTCGAACTAGATATGGAGCGCTATGTCGGCGATCCGAGTTATGGGTTGCCGTGGGACTAAGCGCTGGGGCGGGGCTCTACCTCCTAAGGCCGAGCCCCGCGACGTCGACTCAGGATCACTGAGCTAGTCCACATTTATACATTCTATCGAAAAGGCCTAATCCCTATTCTATAGCCCTCTTCACCATCAATTAGATAAGTTGTGACATGTTGCTTATACTGAGGTTTAAACATCTTATAAATCGGATATAAAATCGCACCACCTGCGGCACCTATGGCCGAAAAAACCAAAATGTCCCGGTCGTCTGTGATATCCGGATCGAAGTCCCTTTCCACCATACTTTCGGCGAAAAAGGATAGCACACCTAAAAAACCTCCAACAGCTCCGGCCACAGCGTATTCATGGAGATGGGGCAACGCCGACCTCCATGCCACACCTAAGTCTCGATCGTGTATTCGAATCTCTTTAACCGATTGGATCGGAATGAGAAGAGACTCGAAAAAGACCCTCAACTCTTTAGATTCTCGGTAACTCAGAGGCACAGTCTCTATACTGTGCCATTGGCTGGATTGCACACGGATATGCTGCCGCATCGGTTCCCATAATAATCAGAGTTTCGGAAACTGATATATTCGATCAGAGCCTGATCCGATTTCAGTGCGTGCGCCACCCCTTCGGCCTTTACCAGACGGCCCTGCTGACCGGCGCGGAACGCCTGGCTTTGTTGGCCCAGGGCTTTTTCCAACTGCTCCATTTCAGTCTGCAACTGCGCCAGGCGATTTCGATATACTTCAACCGCTTGTTTGCCCGGACCAGCCAGCGTTAGAGCCGATAACTGCGTTGTGATCTGCCGTAGCTGTTCCATCGTCTCGATCACTTCTGGTTTCTCCGTCCGCAGCAAGCGCTGACGCTCCTGAGAGAGGGCATCCAGCACAATGCCCTTGCGTTGAAGCGTTGCTTCTAACGCATCCTCTACAGCAGCCGGATCATTCGGCAATTTTTGGACCACCAGGCTGAGAAAGTTTTCAAAACGATGATGGATCATTTTCAGGAAAGCGATTTTGTCCTGTTCGGAAGCCGAGGCGAATATCCGATCAATCGTTCTACGATGAGCTTTATCCGCCGGCAAAGTCCTGCAGGTCGATCACCCGCCCCCCCTCTTCCGCCGAGGCATTGGCCCCTAACGTCGCCGCCAGGCTGTTGAGACTGGGGCCGTAAGGGGACCGCATCCGCTGCGGGTCTGCCGCCCGCACAGCTTCGACAAAGGCCTTTGCCTGGTGCGCAAAAGCGCTGCGCGGGGCCTGACCTTCCTCCTTCCACACCCTTTCACCGTTCTCCAACACCTCGTCGGTGGTCCATTCGATTAAGGAATCGTCGCTGATGATCAGCAACTCGTTGCGCGACGCCGCAACATTGGTCAACACCCGCGAGGTGGTAGCGTTGCCGACCACACCCGAAGCAAAGCGGTAATTCACCCCGTAGACGTGGGGCATATTGATCGGCTCGGGCCCTTCTCCGGATTGGCGCTCAAAATAAAAGGCCGACACCTGGGCGATATCGCCCAGAAAATAGCGCAGCAAATCGACGCTGTGGATGGTATTTTCAACAAACGAGCCGCCGCACAACTCGTAGCGACTGGTCCAGTAGCGGATGTGCTGGCCGCTGTAAAACTTGAGAATTTGAGCATGCCGCGGCCGGCGTTCCTCCAGCAACTGCTTCACGACTTCGGCGGAAGGGTAATAGCGGCTCATAAAACCCACCTGCGACACGACGCCGGCCCGCTCTATGGCCTGAGCAAACGCCACGGCCTGCCCCATATCCAGGCTTACCGGTTTCTCGACAAAGACGTGAATCCCTTTGTCGACCGCCGCAAAGATCTCGTCGTTGTGCAGGGTCGGCGGCAGGCATATAAATACGGCGTCTAGCTCTTCCTTTTCCAGCATCTCCGCATGAGAGCCGTAGGCCGCTTTGGCCCCAAACGCCTTGGCCTGTTCTTGGGCCGATTCCAGGTTGATATCGCAAAAGGCCTGCAACACCACTTCCCCCGACTCCACCAACGGAGCCAGTACCGGCAAGTGGGCGTTTACGGGAATGTATCCCATACCGGTAAAACCCAGTCGAATTGACTTCATGTTCTGTATCTCCTTGAATAAAATGCCCAAGAGCACGACCAAAAGGTCGAGACCGGGCCGTTTTCTAGAGGGTTGGCCGGTCGTCGAATCGACGCGGCGGAAAAGATGCTTGAGTCGGCTCGCTACCGCTGCGGGCAGGGGCGGCTCCATCAAGCGGCGTATTGAATAATGGGGCCATATTGGCCATCTGGCCAGTATGGGGCATTGGAAATTTTATATATTTAGGCCAACATCAGATAGACGGCCAGTATTGTATCTTTACCACCTATCCGTTCCACGAGAGGGGATCCAATGCAACTCACCGCCAGCAACATCAAACATGGCATCGTAGCCTCGCGTCCCGACCAGATGTACGGCTGGCCTGGAATATGCCGCACAAAGGATGGCACCATCGTGGTCAGTGCCTCCGAGCGCATACACCACGTGGGCCCACTGGGCCGCGTCGTCGTCATGCGCTCAACCGACGATGGCCAAACCTGGTCCTTGCCGCAGGAAGTCTTCAACAGCGAGATCGACGACCGCGACGCCAGCCTCAGAACCCACCCCGACGGCACGCTCATTCTCACCTCGTTCAGCTCTACGGATTGGGTGCCCTACATCAATGAGGGCGTCTACCCGGGCGGCTGCCCGGTGCCCGAACGCTGGTTGACTCAGTGGCAGGCGCGCATCGAACGAATGGGATTGAGTGAAGAGCTTCCGTCCGTCCCCTGGCTGATTCGCTCGGACGACGGCGGGCACATCTGGGGGCCGCCGGTGGCTACCCCTACCGGTCAACATGCGGGCCCGGGCATTCTGCACGACGGGCGCCTAATTTACGTGGGCACGGGGCCCATGCGCGAGGCCGACATATCCACCGAGGCCAAATACGATGTGAAAGTCTCGGTGTGGGAGTCGGCGGACAAAGGGGACACCTGGGCGAAGATCAGCGAAATACCGCGGTCCAAAGAGATGCCCCGCGAAATGCTCATCATCGAAAACCATCTAGTCGAGATCAGTCCGGGACACCTGGTCGTCATGTTTCGCAGCGAAGCGTGCGAATGGGACGAGATGTTTCACTATCAGTCGCATTCCCACGACTCGGGGCACACCTGGACGGCGCCCGAGAAGGTACCCGTTTGGGGGGGACCGCCGCATCTGTTGGTACTGAGCTCGGGCGCCGTGTTGTGCACGTATGGCTCGCGCCGGGATCCCCTATCGATCCGGGCGATGCTCTCTTACGACGAAGGACAGACCTGGGATCACGAGAACTTCATCACCCTTTACGAACTCCCGGTGCCCCACGATTTTGGCTATCCCGTTAGCGCGGAGATTGCGCCCGGGAAACTGGTGACGGTTTACTACGTCAACAAGAAGTACGCCCTGCGGGACGGCAAGTTCGTTTACCTGAACCATGCCGAAGATGCGGGAGGCATCCTGTCGACCCACTGGACGTTGAAGTAGCAGGCGAGTGGGATCTAATAATTGACTGACTGATTGGTGGGAGAGTTGGCAGTGTATAATAGAAAAGGACATGTGTTGTCTTGACAATAATTCAGAACAACACCTCGAACACTACGACTTCGCGTGTGCACTCGTCCCACCCCCACCGGCGCTCAGCAGCACCGCCCTAGTCTCGTCCGTCAGCCGGATGTGCGGCGGCGCCATGCTCGGCAGCAACACGCTCGGGTCGCTCTCCACACGCGCCAGCGGATGCAGCTTTGTGAGCGCCGTGTTGGCGGAGTAGTCTTTGTTCTCCCGGGGCTCGTTAAACCAGCACGGCGAGAACTCCAGGATGCGCTTCTGCCGCGCCGTGAGTTGGGGATCGTTGGTATCGTACCCAGCATCGCCGTGGTGCATGCCGAAAGGAACATACTTGTAGAAGAGCGTGCGGCGCTCGCCGCTCCCCGACCACGGAACGGTACCGTGTTTGAGCTTCTCACTGAATAAAATGCAGTCCCCTGCCTTGGCCTCGACGCGGTGTACCGGCACCTCTTCATCCCAGTTGGGCAGCTTCGATGTCCACTCTGTGTCGCACCAGTTCCGCCGCCAGTCACCGTCGATGTCCCTCAGCTTCTGCTCATTGGCCGGCTTGTGCGTGCCCACAACACACCCGAACCCCCCGTCGTTTGGCCCGACGGTCTTGAGCTCATACACACACGTGATGTGAAAGCTGCCCGGGCCGCCGTGGAGCGCCCCGCCTTTGTCGGCGCCGTCTGTAGGGTTCCGACCGGGTTTGTAGTGCACATTGTCGTGATCTAGCCGGAACAAGGGGCGCAGCTCTTTCGGCATGTGTGCCGGGGCATGGCCCCACGACGGGTCGCCGAGAATCTCTTCCATGATGGGAAGCATGGTCTCGTTGTCGATCAGGTCCATGTAGGCCTTGCTCCAGAACCTCCTCCCCATGTAGGTGTTGCCGTGCCGGTCCGTGGTCACGTTCCTATCGCGCCCGCCGATGTAAAAGCGATTCTGTTCGTCAGTGCTGGCCGTGGACAGCGTCTCGTCCCGCTCAAGGACATATTGGTCGTAAACTTGATTGAGCTCGTCCAGCTGCTCTTGGCTGAGCACGTCGGACACGACAATGTAGCCTTGCCGTGCGAACGTGGCGCGCATCGCGTCGTCCATTTTCTACTCTCTCTACGTATAGAAACTACAAAGCCATTTCTTGTGCATGAATGGCTGGTAAGAAAGAATTTTCAGCCGTAGCGGTCAAGGCTTTCAAGAATTAGTACCCCTTGGTCTCCAGGCCGGCCGTTGGACTATACCCGCTTCTACTCTGCGATCCCGTCAGGCCGGTGTGCCACGCCAGAAATCGTTGTATGCCGCCAGCGGTCCGTCCCCACGCGGCCCGGTGGCCAGATCCAGTCCGCCGAAGAGATAGACGGACCCGCCCGCCGACGCCATAACCGGGATTCGCTTGACCGCGGGCCACTCAGCACCGGCGGAGGTGTCTTTCGCGCCATTTTGGGGGGCAAGACAGGTCCACCGGCCCGCACGAAGGTCGCAGCGCCACAGATCGTTCAGTTGAGGATGTTCCCCTTTCCCACCTGCGAATCCTCCGAACAGGTACAGGTACTCGCCAATCACAGCGTAGCCCAGCCCGTACCGAGGGGAAGGCCGTGCCACGTCCTCCGCCCGGTTCTGCTGAAGGCAGGTCCAGGCGCCTTCGTCGGGATCGTATGCCCACAGATCGTTGTAGAACTCCGGCGCTCGATCCTGGCTGTCCCGCCCCCCCCACAGGTAGAGCTTGCCGTTCCAGCCGACGAGCACGGGGCAATATCTTTTGGGCGGCCAAGCATTGCCCCCCTCCGCTTCTGGCCCCAGGTACGCCCATTTCCCGGACGGCACATTGTAGGACCACAACTGCGCATGTGTCATGGCGCCATGGCCTGCCATCATATACAGGGACTCGCCCAGCACCGCCGCGCCCATCCCACCCGATCCGGCCGACCGATGCCCCTCCGCCACGATCGATACCGCCCGTCCGTCGTCGGGCTCAATCAGCTCCCACCTAGCGGTCTTGGGATCGTAGGACCAGAGGTCGTTCAGCTTGATCTCCCTCTTTCCGGGGCCCTGGACGGAGGACCCGCCGAAAAGATAGAGCTTGCCGTTTACGGGCAGCCAGGTCGTCAGCTTCCGGGTGCATGGCCTGGCGTCGGACGGTCTGAAGCCGATCCGCCCGTCATAGTCTTCCAACCGCGTCCACCGGCCGCGGTCCAGATCGTAGCGCCACAGGTCGTTCAACGTGCCCTGGACGGAAAGATCGCCGGGGCCTTGGGGCCGGCCGTACATCACTTTTATCCCCCCAAACAGGTAGACACAGCCGTCGATGCTGAGCATCCCGCCGAAGGAAGCCCGCGGACAAGGTACATCCTCGGCATGCTCCTGGTGTGGATGCAGCAGCTCCCACTTCCACGATTTTTCCATTATCCCTCCACTTTCAGACTGGATTTTTTGCACCGTTTCCCCGGCCTTCGGCCGACTCTTCAAGATGAACCGACATAGGGAATAACGCCCGGATGGCCCGCGCCAGGTACAGCCGGAGCCCACCCCAATCGAATCCGGAAGGAGACCGAAACGTACGGTCGATTCGGGCGTGGGGGAAATATATCTCCGCCGTTGATCAGGGGCAAATTGAAGAAATTGGATTAATCGGGTACAATTTTTATCCTGTTGTGGCATAGAGGCGGCCAAAGCGCCTGCGCCCCAATCGTTGTATCCCAACCATGTGTGGAGCTGGGATTTTATTTTTAATCGGACCGATAAAGGCAGCGCGTTGGAAATGTTGACGATGTTCGATGAGTATACCCGCCAGTGTCTGGCCATCCGCGTTGAACGTCAGATGCGCGCCGAGCAGGTGTTAGCCACGCTTTGGCAGGCGATGACCATATAAAGAAGCCGAATCATTCCTCCGTGCAGTACTACAGCGACTCTTCAACGACTAATCGCGTTTGTTCCACGCCCTCCCACTCGTTTCCCGGACTAGAGAAGATCAGCGAATAGGGACCGACAAACTCGGCCTCGTTCGCCAACGCGAGACAGCGGTCGAAATCCACACGGTCCATCTCCATCGCTGCGGAGAAATTGGCCTTGGCATGCACTGATGTGGCTCGTGGTAAAATAGCCGCCAGTTCGTCGTATTTGTCCGATCCCGTGTAGTTGCCGAAATCGGCGCACAAACCCACCTCGCCCTCACACAAATCCAAGATCGCGTTGAGCGCCCCGGCCTTACTACCCAACGCACGAAAGTTCTCTGTCAGAACATTGAGCCCCAAGCCATGTCCCACTCCGGCGAATTCCCGCAAATGCTTTACGCTGATCTGCACCGCTTCCAGATCGTGCCAATTGCCGACGCGCACCGGCTCGGCGTCGCCGGCGATCACCCGCACGCATTGGGCACCACAGCGGGCGGCAATCTCCATCCAGACACGGATCCAGACCACCTCCCTATTGCGCCGAGCCGGCTCCGGGTGTGTGATATCCCCTGCGTCAATCAACACGCTGTACAACTCGATGCCCTCGTCGTCAAGCGTCTGCCGCAGCTCGTTGATATAGCCGTCGTCAACCCGCGGAAAATGAAAGTGGCAAATCTCCAACATACTAATGCCCCGCCGAGTGAGCTGTGCCGGCAATTCCAACAGGCTTAGCTCCCCTTGCCCATCGCCTTCGAGCACTGGATCCCCTTCGAGATCGGGCCATTGGTACATGGATTGTCCCAGCGTCCGATGTAAACTCCAACTCGACGTCATAATCCGAGTCATATCCTACCTTCCGAAAGTGGCGTTATATTGGCCTTATGAGATTCTATCTTTTAACTTGTAGCCCTTTAATGTACCAAGTAAATTACACACTACTATTCGGAACTAGCCACTGCAGAGGCTGGCCTTGGGGATCCCGAGGCCGCACAGAAGCGCCTGCAAGCAATTATAGATTTACCCAAGCTTTCAGTTACCGAATCCGTGAGAGGCCTTGCAAGAGCATTGAAAAGAAAAGCCGATTTCTCAGCTCAGAAATAGAGCCCTTCGCATCGTATAAAAATGGCACGTTGTCGTCCTATAGCTCGGTGAGTAAGTACATTAGAACTACAAAGTTAGATCCAATGTCAGGCGTAAGAGCGAAGAACATGATTCTACCTAAAGACAGAGAAGCTATTACCCAACTCGCCGAAAAGTACCGGGTCACCCGTCTTCTCCTGTTTGGCTCCAGCACCCATCCTACCCGCCAGGCCCGCGATATCGATCTGGCCGTGGAAGGCTTTGCCGCCAGAAGATTTCTTTAGCTTCTACGGCGATTTACTCTTCAGTGTGTCCAAGCCGGTTGACCTGATCGATCTGTCTCAGGACTCTAAATTCACCCGCATCGTACGCAGAGAAGGACTCCCCCTGTATGACGTCACTCAGGGAACGAGTAGAAGCTGAATTCGAAAATATAGAACGCGTTCTGGCAGAACTCCCTGAAAAGCAGTCCTATTCGGAACTATCTATCCTAGAATTGGCAGGAGTGTCTACGCTCCTTCACAACTTCTATAACGGCATCGAAAATATCCTTAAACACCTTGCCCAAGATAAGGGACTGGCTATTCCGGACGGCGCCTCCTGGCACCGGGACCTAGTTAATCTGGTCGCCAGGGAATACTTGGTCACGGACTCCACAGCCGACCTACTTAAACTGACCGGATAGCCTGTTTTGGCCCACTTAGGGTGAGACTTATTGTTGTTTGATAGGATGATCTCTTCGGTGCTATGCTGTTTTTGCTTCATCTGACTACTCCTCAGTGGTTAAGAAATAGTCTCAGCCTCCGTGGGGCAAATCAGGGCGGTCATCACAGTCGCCCCTCCCATCAAGGGGGGCGCCGGCGTTTGTTGCACGGACAACGCGTAGCCGGTGTGATGCTCCAGATCGATGA
>CAXGRO010000218.1:0-8668 GCA_964012055.1 uncultured bacterium | reverse complement strand
CAGCGTATGGACAACGGGGTGTCGCAGGCCAACGGCTCGGTGGCCGTTGAGCCGCGCATGAACGCCGACGACGTGGCCAACGCGGTGGTGCACATGGCAGCGTTGCCGCTGGATGCCAATATTCAGTTTATAACGATCATGGCGACGCAAATGCCCTATATCGGGCGCGGCTGAGGTTGGGAGGATGGGTAAACTGAGCGATGTCAACACTCGGGATATCGCGTCGGCCGTGCGCCTGGGGTGTAAGACCATGTGCAGCGTGTTTAACGCCGACGACAACGACATCCCCTTCTTCCATTCCATGGTGCGGCCCCAGGCGTATCTGGCCTTTCACCAGGTGCATTCCGAAGCGCACGTGCCGGGGCGACACCTCAACGCCCTGCTCAATGCCGAGGCGGCGCTGGGGGTGCAGTTGGACGAGGATAACATCGATAAACACGCGCGGGCCGCTTTTTTTTCCTATGAAGGCGCCGTGCCCTTGCCGCTCAACCGCGCCCGCATCGATGGTCCCCTGGTCAATTTTAACCCCCACAATATTCGCGAAGGGTTTCACGCACTTTATCCCCTTATAGCCTATCGCGATTGCGCCCGATCGCTGGAACTGGCTGAAAAGAGCATTGCCGCCATTGTTGTGCACTGGGACGCGGCGGCGGGGTGGGACGCAGAACACCTCGAGGGCAAATTGGGCTTGCAGGTGTTCGACACCACGTTTATTATCGGTCTGGCCCGCGCCCTGGGGCCTTTGGTTAAACTCTATCGCGCCAGCGGTATGAACTCGGCGCTGGAGTTGGCGCTGGTTTTGGCCGACAAGACGCTGGCGGAGTTTTTCACGGAGGAAGGCGGCTACGATAGAGAAGTTTTTGGCACCCACACCCACTCCACTACTTGCGTTATGTCTTCGTTGGCGCAATTGGCCGATTTAAAAGGCGATATGGCCATATTGGATCGAGTGAAGGCTTTCTACGACAACGGCCTGTGGGGCATACGCGACGGCCTGGGGTGGGTCATAGAAAATTCCGGCGATGCGGCCAATCCGGATTTGGGCGAGGTCAATAATACCGGGGATATTGTCGAGACGGCGCTCATTTTGGGGCGCTGGGGGTATACTGAATACTACGAGGACGCCGAGCGCATTTTGCGCGGCCATTTGCTGCCTTCGCAATTGCGCGACATCTCTTTTATTGCAGAGCCAGACAATCCGGCGGGGGAAGACTGCAAGCGGGATGTGGCGCAGCGCCACCAGGGCGCTTTTGGTTTTCCCGCCCCGTACGGCCACGCGCCTTTGGAGGCGCCCGAGATGCGGTTTAATATGGATATCGTCGGGGGGGCGGTGGGGACTCTGTGCGAAGTTTACAGGGAGAGTGTGAGGTCGGATCAGGCCGGCCATTGGGTCAATATGTTTTTTGATATAGAGACGGCGGAAATTGCGCTTGAGTCGCCCTATGCGCATTCTGCGCTGAGTGTTCGGGTAAAGAAGCCGGGGCCGCTTTTTGTGCGGCTGCCGTCCTGGGTGGACCCCGGGGCCGTGCGGGTGCGGGGGACGGACGAGACGCCGCGTTTGAACAACGGTTATTTGTTCTTTGCTCAACCGCCGGTAAACCGGGCGCTGGTCTTTGATTTTGATCTGGCCGAACAAGAGATGTTGCTGGAGCACCGGACCCGGCAGATGCGGGTGCGGTTGCGCGGCGACGAGGTGGTGGCGATGGATAATTTTGGCGCCGATTTGACGTTCTTTGAGGCGCTGGACTAACTCTGTTGTGCTTGGCATTGGGTATTATGCAGCCGCTCGATTTTATAGAGCCGGAAGTTGTCGAACTCCCCGCCGGGGATTTTGCCATGGGCAGCGCGCACAACGGCGGCAATGAGGCGCCGGTGCATCGGGTGTGGATCGACGCTTTTGCACTGGCCAAATATCCCGTGTCTAGAAGAGAGTATGCGGTCTTTCTAGGGCGCGGCAAAAGGCCGCCGCCGCCGTTTTGGGACGTGCCGCGATTCCAGCATCCAGATCAACCCGTGGTGGCCGTCACCTGGTTCGACGCGGTGGCGTATTGCCAGTGGTTGGGCGCCCAAACCGGTAGATTGTACCGGTTGCCGACCGAGGCGGAGCGCGAGAAAGCCGCCAGAGGAGGTGTGGAAGGCAGTGCGTATCCGTGGGGCGATGAGTTGCCCGCCGACCACCGGGGCGGGCGTGATACGGAACTGGAGTGCATCGGCGGCGACGGGCCAAACGGCTATGGTTTGTACAATATGGCGGCCGGGGTGCACGAGTGGTGCGCCGATTTTTACAGCCCGACGTATTACGCCAAATCGCCGTACCGCAATCCGCAGGGGCCGCAGGACGGGGAGCGGCGGGTGGGCCGCGGCGGGGCCTGGCGCCACGAAGTGCGTTTTTCGCGCTGCGCGGCGCGCAGCAGTTTGGCTCCGGACAAACAATTTAGCGATTTCGGTTTTCGCTGCGCCCTGATGCTTGCTTAAATGCCAAGATAAATAGCGGATGGATGCACGCATGAAGGGGAGATCATGAGCGCCGACGAGAAAAAGTTATTTTTGCTAGACAGCATGGCATTGGTCTACCGCGGCCACTTTGCGCTGATGCGGAACCCGCGCATGACGTCCAAGGGCATGAACACTTCGGCCGTTTTTGTTTTTGCCAACAGTCTGGTGGAAATGCTCGAAAAACACCAGCCGACGCATTTAGCCGCCGTGTTCGACTCGCCCGAGCCGACCCACCGGCACCAGGAGTATAGAGAGTACAAGGCGCAACGCGATGAAATGCCAGAAGACCTCAGCCAGGCGCTGCCCTATGTTTTTAAACTCTGCGACAGTTTTAACGTGCCGGTGATCCGCCACCCGGGTTGGGAAGCCGACGACATCATTGGCACCTACGCGCGCCAGGCCGAAGTGGCGGGCTTTACCACCTATATGGTGACGCCGGACAAAGATTACGGGCAGCTGGTGGACGAGCACACGTTTATGTACAAGCCGGGCAGCGGCGGCGGCGAGGGAGAATTGATGGGGGTGGCGGAAGTGCTTGAGCGCTGGCAGATCGAGCGCATCGACCAATTGATTGACATTTTGGGTTTGATGGGCGACGCCAGCGACAATATACCGGGGGTGCCGGGGGTGGGGGAGAAAACGGCGCAAAAACTCATAGCCGACTTTGGCAACATCGAAAACCTCTACGAAAATTTGGACCAGATCAAGGGCAAACGGCGCCAGAATTTAGAGGACAATCACGAGCAGGCCTTGCTTTCAAAAAAATTAGTTACCATCGATTGCCAGGTACCGGTAGAACACAAGCTCGACGATTTAGCGGTGCGGCCGCGCAACGACGCGGCGCTAAAGGAGTTGTTCGCGGAGCTGGAATTTAGCGCCCTGGGCAAAAGGATTTTTGGCGAAGAATTTGCGGCCGGCGCGCCGGGGCAACTGGCGCTGGGGTTCGGCGGGGAAGGCGGCGAGGCGTTGAAAACGGCCAAGGACGTGGAGCACGACTACCAGCTGGTGGATACGCCGGAAAAACGCGCCGCCCTCATCGAAAAATTGCAGCAAGTAGAATCTTTCTGTTTTGACAGCGAGACCGACAAGCTCGATCCCAAGACCTGCCATATCATCGGGCTGGCTTTTGCGGTGGAAGAGCACGCTGCTTATTACGTGCCCATACCGCAGGACGAGGTGGAGGGCAAGGCGGTGCTGGAGGAGTTTCGCGGGCTTTTTAGCAACGTCGAGATCGAGAAGATCGGCCACAACCTCAAGTACGACTTGAACGTGCTCTTGTGGCACGGGGTCGAGGTGGAAGGGCCGTTCTTCGATACCATGATTGCGGCGCATCTGGCCGTGCCGCAATTGCGCCGCAGCATGGACGCGCTGGCAAATGATTTGCTGGAGTATCAGCCCATTTCCATTACAGAGCTGATCGGCGAGCGCGGCGAAGAGCAACGCAGCATGAGCGAGGTGCCGCTGGACCAATTGGTCGAGTACGCCGCCGAAGACGCCGACATCACGCTGCAATTGGCAGGCGTCTTGCGGCCGCTGATTGCCGAAAAGAGCCAGGAGCGCGTGTTCTATGAAGTAGAGTCTCCGCTGATCTCGGTGCTGGCGACCATGGAGCACGTGGGCATTCGCATGGTCAAGGAGACGCTTCAGGAATTGTCGGTGCAGTTGGACGAGGAATTGCGCAGTGCGGCGGCGCGCGTTTTTGAGCTGGCCGGGGAGGAGTTTAATCTCAATTCACCCAAGCAATTGGGCGACATCCTCTTCGATAAATTGCAGCTCGACCCGGCCGCCAAGCGCACCGGCAAAACCAAGCAGTATTCGACCAACGAGCAGGTGCTCAGGCGCTTGGCCATGCGCCACGAAATTGTCGAGCGCATTCTGCACCACCGCTCCAGCGCCAAGCTCAAATCGACCTACGTCGACATGTTGCCGGGGGCGGTCTTTGCGGATACGGGCCGGGTGCACACCCACTACGAGCAGGCGGTGACGGCCACCGGGCGCATGCAGTCGAGCAATCCCAATTTGCAGAACATCCCGGTGCGCACCGAACAGGGGCGCGAGATCCGCCGCGCCTTTGTGCCCGGCGACGAGCACTACACACTCTTGTCGGCCGATTATTCGCAGATCGAGTTGCGCATTATCGCCGCCTTGAGTGAGGACGAGGGCTTGATGGGGGCTTTTCGCAACGGCGAAGACATTCACACGTCCACGGCAACGCGCATATACGAAGTGCCGGCCGACGGGGTGACCGATGAGATGCGGCGCAAGGCTAAGACGGTGAACTTCGGCATCATTTACGGCATCTCGGCCTTTGGGCTGGCGGGGCGTTTGGACATTTCGCGCAACCAGGCCGCCGCGCTCATCGAGCAGTATTTTATGCAGTATCCGGGAGTGAAGGGATACCTGGACCAAACGATAGAATTTGCGCGCCAGCACGGGTATGTGGAGACGGTGCTGGGGCGGCGGCGCTATTTGCGCGACATCAACTCGCGCAACGCCACGGCGCGCCAGGGTGAGGAGCGCAACGCCATCAACGCGCCCATTCAGGGCTCGGCGGCCGACATGATCAAGCTGGCCATGAGCCGGATCCACTGCGAATTGCGCCAGCGCCAGCTTAAGACGCGCATGTTATTGCAGGTGCACGATGAACTGGTCTTTGATTTGCAGCGCGACGAAATGGACGTGGTGCCGTCGCTGGTGGAAGAGGCGATGAAGGAGGCCATGCCCATTGCGGTGCCCATTGTGGTGGAAATGGGCACCGGGGAAACCTGGGTGGAGGCGCATTAGGCATGGGAGAACGGCTCGCCTTTTTGCGGCAGACCGACTTGCTGAGGTAGGTGGACGAGACCCTCTTGGAGCGCATTGAGGCGGACGTGGAGGAGGTGGGGGTGCGGGCGGGCACTACGGTTTTTCTGCGAAGGCGAGGCGGGGGACGCGGTGTACATCATCGTCGAGGGCACCTTGCACCTATCTAAATCTTCCATCTCCTGGCACGGTTTCTGCTCGTCTATAGGATAAAATTTGTCCTCGCAAATTAAAGTGATAGTTGATATTTTGTTGCGGTATATATCTATCATTACGAAGGAGATACCCACTACATGGTTAGCGAAATTCCGCAAGACGCCGTAAGAGTCATGCCAGATCCGCTGCGCCGGTGGACTGCCGCGGTGTTGGAGAGGCTCGGTTTGCCACAAGCAGATGCCCAACACATCGCCACTTGTTTGGTGCAAGTAGATCTGCGCGGCGTGTTCAGTCACGGGACGCAGCGTTTAAAAAGTTACGTAGACCAGTACTCCAACGGCGAATTGAACCCCCGTCCGCAGATCGAGGTGGTGCGCGACGAGCCGTCGGTCATTGTGATGGAGGGCGACGGCGGTTTGGGGTATTTAGTAGCCGCGCAGGCGACAGAGCGGCTGATAGAGAAGGCGGAAAAAACGGGATTGGCGCTGGCGGCAACGCGGCACCACGGGCACGTGGGCAGCGTGGGCATTTATGCGCGCTTGGCTCTAGAGCGAGATCTGGTGAGCTTTGGCGTGGCCGGCGGGCGCAACTGGCAGGCGCCCGATGGCCCCGGGGTTACGGTGTGGGACGCGATGAGTTCGCCGCCCATGTGTTTTGCCATACCCACCGCCGAGGGGCCGCCGTTTGTGCTGGATATGAGCGCCAATTTTTTTCGGCACCGCGATATGTTGGAAGAGGGAATGGTGAAATTTCCCGAGGCCGTTATAAAAAGTCTGGGGTTAAAGTTTGTTTCGACCTTATTGGGTGGCATGCTAGCCGGTAGCCTGGAGGAGGCGAGCGAGAGCGCATACACTGCAGCGACGCGCGGTTTTTTTATGCTGGCGTTGCGTCCCGACATGGTGGGCGATGTGGAGTACTTTAAGGCAGAAGTGCAGCGCATTAGCGTCGCCAGTCGCGCCCTGCCACCTATGAAAGGACAGCAAAGCGCCGAGGTGGCCGGCAGCCTGGAGTGGCGGCGCGAGCGCGAATGGCGCCCCAGCGGCATACCGCTGGGCGACAAACACCGGGAACAATTGGCGGAGATCGCCCAGCGGGTGGGGGTCGAGGTCGACTGGTGAGATGTGTGCTGCATCATACCTAAATTGGCGATAATTGAGTATATTGGAGTATCTTTGACTGTGTTTGGCTGTTCGTAAGTAATAGTAAAAATTGTATTAACACCGATTTTCATAGAGGGAGCTATAGCGCCTAGGAACCATCCCCAGTTCCGGACGTTTGAGAGGTATAAACGCGCCCCTCCCCTTGTGATTTACGTCACGCAGGAGACGATCGATGGATTCGATCACAATGAGCACCGAGCGCCTGCGGTTGCTGATGCGCGAGATTGACGAGAAGAAGTTCCACTACAGAATTTGCAGCGCCAACGACATTATTGGGCCGGGCGGGGGGGTGTACATCACCGCCAACAGCGAACTCAACGAAAAACACCTCGATTGGTTTGAGCGGCGCAATCCAGCTCCGGAAGGCGCTACCTATGTAGACGTCGTTCTCTATGAAGAAGCGCCGCCGTCCAGAAAACCGGCCGACGTTCCCAAAGACCTAGAATTGCCCAAAGAGCGCGGCCGCAGTGCCCGCGAACGGGAAGAGCGCGCCCACCAACACTCGCGCGCAGTGGGCGAAAAAGCCGAGGCCGTGGCCAAGCAGGCCAGTTCCGTCTACCGCAGCATCGGCAAGCAGGACTTTAGCGCCGCCGATCTGCGCCAGCCCAATACCGAATCTGTGCTCAGAGAGTTCGAGCGCCAGATTAAAGGCTTTCACGACGCCGTGCAGAAAGCCATGGACGAGTACCTCAGCGGCAATACGCTGGTAATGGATTTGATTCTCAAATACCAGCTCGACAAGAAGACGGTGCGCCATGCCCTCAACGTGGCCGCCTTTGCTACCGAAATGGCGACGCAATTGGCGTTTAAGGACGAGGGAGAGGGGCAGGAGTATCTAGAGAATCTAGAGAGCTATTTTGGCAAGTTCGACAACGAAGAGTTGCTGGCCCAATTGGGCGAGGACGTGGAGCGAGCCGACGAGTTGGAGCACGAGGAAGTCGAGGAAAAGCGCCGTCTGCTATTTAAACGCGAGCTGGTGGAGATTTTCCTGGGCGGTTTTATGCACGATTGCGGCTTGTGGAACGAGCCTTTCTTCTTGCACGAGGGCCACGAGGTCAAAGGCGCCAAACTGGTGTGGGAATTGCGCGAAGTGCGGCAGTACGCGCCGTCGCTGGTGAAGATTGTGCTCTTTCACTCCGACCTGGCGCGCTTGGCCAAGCGCTACGGAGTGGTGAAACTGATCGAAGCGCCCGACGACCCCGAGCGCTCCACATTTACGCGCGAATTTTTCCGCACCAAAAAAGAAGCCAAGACGGCGCTGGAATTGCGGTCGGGCAATTTTAAGGCCAATATTCTGGAAGAAGAAGACTTGCGCAAAGTTTTGCCGGTGGCGCTGGCCGAGCAATATATCACGCAAACGCAAGACATCAACGCCAAGCAGCGCTGGGAAGTCATCCACGGCATGGCGCGCCACATCCGCAACGGGCTGTTCCTGCGCTATATGGTGGTCATGTGCAACGCCCAGGTGGAGGTCATTGCGCCGCGCCGTGCCTACGTCAAATTGGAAGGCCACCTCTCGGTGATGGTGGAGCGCAACAACGAAACGCGGCGCGCCCAGCGCATTGAATTGGACGGCTTTGAGGCCGGCAGCATTGGCCACGGGGGCGACCGCAATTCGCCCCATCTCATCACGCTGTTCTTCATGCACGGCGACGGGGGGCGCGAAAAGGCCGCGTACGTATCGCCCCAGGATCCGGCGTTGTGGGATCGCTCCGCCGGGATCGACAGCCGCATGTACATTCCGGTGGGGCGTTTTAAGAGCAATTTGTCGGTGCGGGTGACGGGGTTTATCAGCGAAGATGTGTACGAGAAGATTTTAGGTGAGTACGAAAAGGAGTTTGAGCGTCGCGCCAAGTAGGGCAAAGGTCAATATCTAATTTACTTTACGGCAATTGATTCCGGTCCTTTACAACAATACCGTGGACGTTTTTTGTAAATCATTGATAAATAACGGCTTAAGAAAATAGATATTGAAATTTGTAACTTGTTGATCAATAATTACTTACGAATTTCAACCTTACAAAAATCCGCTCAAAATCGAAAAAGTGTCCACA
>CAXGRO010000217.1:0-8698 GCA_964012055.1 uncultured bacterium | reverse complement strand
CCCGTCGAGCACCCGGCCGGCAATCTGCACTTCTTGCAGCGCTTTGAGCGAATCGGCAATATCCAATTCCACCTGCAAACGCGGCGTGGTCAGGCGCAACGCCGGATCGCCGAAAATCGAATAGCGCTGCGTATTGCGCAAGCCATCGCCGTCAATCGCAATACGCTGTTTGGCCCCCATCAGCGCCAGGCCTATGGGCACATGCCGTTCTTCGCTGCGGTACATGAGCGTGTGAAAAGCGCGCGCCAGAATCATATTGGTCACGTGAAAGCCAACCCGCGTGGCCGAAATCATGCCGATCACCCCGCCGTCGAGCTGCTTGAGCAGAGTCTCCGGCATGGATGTGCGCACCGGATCGTCAAACACCCCCACCTGACTGGCCGCCGTATAAAAAAGGGGCAGACGCCGACCGTTGGCCACCAGTTCGCGGTCGCGCGATAGGACAAACATTTGCTCGTGCGTCAGCACATCGGGATTGCCGTGGCCAATATAAGTGAGAATGGCCGCCCCGTCGTTAAAAAGCCGAATAAACTCGTCGCGCGCCTGCGGTTTAGTGCGTCCCTCCAGGGGATATTCGGCAATGTAGTGTTTGACCATGTCCAGATCTTTGGGTAAGAAATCGCGGGCGAGAATCTCGGCGTCGTCTATAAAATAAGACTCCACCACAGTGAGCACCTGGGGGTTGACCAAATCGTCGGCCACCAGCAAAACGCGGCTCTGCCAGGGCCCGATTTCCGGCTCGCGGTCGTAATCGATCAATTTGTCGACCACTATTTGGGCCTCGTCTTTAGTCTGTACCGTCAAACGTCCAATAGCCATATCGGGCAGAGTATCGTCGCCCAACACCCGTACGTACCATTCGTCGTAGGTGCTATCACCGTCCTGGTAGGGCGGAATCCAATTGCCGGTGCTGATCCCAGAGTTGTTTTTGTAGTCGTAGGAGCCATCACCGAGCAGCACGACAAAAAACGGCATTTGCGCCCATTTCTGGGTAGTGTACCTGAAAAAATTGCGAATGGCCGCCGGGTCGAGCAAACCGCCGGAAAAAGCGTCGTATATCTGCTGCACGTCCACCACCATAGTGCGCAACGGCGCGCCAAAGCGATCGTCCTGACCGCGCCACTGGGCTAAACGGTCGGCCGCAGCTAGAAATTCCGAATGGGTGACAACAATGTATTCGGCGTCGTTGGCCGGGTCGAGCAACGGGTTGGGCTCGGTCATTTCCAACCGCACAGGGCGTTTCCAGCGCGATGCTACAGCGGCAATATAGCGGCGCGGCCCATTGCCCGCTACATCCTGAAAAGTCGCGGTACCCGCATCGGTATCGTAGACGAAGTCGACAATTTCGCGCAGTTGGGTGGAATATTCAAATATGCGCGGCGCCTCCTCAGCAAATCCGCTCAGCTGGAGTTCGGCCACGCCCTCGTCTATGGGCACGTCAAAGAGCAACTCGCCGCGGTGGGCGGTAAAATGCCGATTGTATTCGAGTTCGTAAAAGTCCAATTTGGTTAACTCGCCGTCCAGATGCACCAAACCCAATAGATTAATCCCCTCTTTGGGCGGTTCGGGGATTAAGTGGGTGCGCACCGCCGCCGCCGTACCTATAAAACTCAGTTGACCGACGTCCTCGTCGTTCCACCGCACCGTGAACCGATGCGTGGCGTTGGACCAGCCGAAAAAACCAAAACGAGCCCTCACCTGCCCTTCCGCAGGATCGCGGATAACATTGGTGAAATTGCGCGCGTTGCCGGCAAAGTCTATCCAGTACCACTCGTATCCCGACTTGATGCCGTAAGTTTGCAACAAAACCAGATCTTCGGACTCCACATGCACGCGCTCGCGGAAACTTTCGGGGCGCTCCGGGTCGCTGGCATCTAATACGCCGCGGTGAGCCTCAGCCCGCAACCCAGCCGTCCCCCGGCCCAACTCCAACCAGTAGACGTTTACATCGGTGTAGGGGTTTTTTATATAGACAAAGCGCCGACTCACGCTGCTGTAATTCCAGCGCGCCACTGCCTCGCCGTAAAACAAAATGCCGTCGTCGCGGTCAAAACGTCCGTCGCCGCCGTCTTCTACCACCACGGCAATTTCCCGCAATGGCACAGCAGCCGATGTAATGGTCTTGAGCGCCAAAGTGCGCCCGCCGCCGTAGAGCATGCGCAATCCTTCTACATCGACCTCTTTAAGATTGATGCCAGCATCCTCCAGATCGCGACCGCTAATTCGGTACAAACCCTGGTCGCGCACCACCACGCGCAAGCGGGGGGCACTGCTTTCCTCCAAAACGGGTTTGGCCAGCGGCCGCAGGCGCTGATGGCGCCACGGCTGCGCCTGGCGGTAATTGACCAAATTGAGACGGTGTAACATTTCCGTCCATCGATCACCTTTTGTCCTCGCCACACTGCGGGCCGCGACGGGCAAACGCACATCTACTACCACTTTATCGTAAAACTCTACCGTACCATCCTCCAGCAGGCGCGGCGTAAAAACTACCTCGGCAACGCGCTGGTCGCGCGCCATCCCCACACGCCCCAAAACGGCCGGACCGTCCAGGCGCATACCCTCTAATTTTAAGTCGCCACTAACCGCCCGGCGCTGCACTCGGGCTTCGACAATATCAATATCGACTTCGCCCTCCAGCGGGATCCCCACCAAACAACTTTGTCCCAAATGATTTTCCCCGGCGGCGCCCTGTAAAACCAGACGTATGCGGTCAGATTGCATCTCAACGACCGAAATCTCCGATCCTGCGGGGTCCAAACTAAACCAGCAGGCGGCAAGAGTTAATGCGATGGAGAATCGTTTGTAGGAGTTTCTCATCAAATGAAAGGAAGGACAACTGTGCGGGACTCGCTCGTTGCTCAAAAACCATGCTATCCTTTTAAGGTGAATGCTATCCCTTTATTTGTCAAGATGTTCCCCTTGACTTATTTATCGCTCGCCGCTATCTTTTTGGATCTTAGCAAGGAGCAAAATTATGTCCAGAGTATGCCAGGTCACCGGCAAGAAGCGGCTAACCGGCAATAGTGTTAGCCACTCGCACCGCAAAACCAAACGCGCCCAGCACCCCAATCTCATCAAAAAGCGCATTTACATCCCCGAAGAAGACCGCACCATCACCGTACGGCTCTCGGCCCGCGCCCTGCGCAGCATGAACAAAAAAGGCGCCAAAGCTGTCCTCCAAGAACACGGCATCAGCATCTAAGTTTATGACCCAATTGGCGCTCAACGGCGGCGCCCCTCTTCGCACTACCCCCTTCCCCACCTGGCCCGTTTTTGACGCAGACGACGAACGGGCTCTGATCGACGTTCTGCACAGCGGCAAATGGTTTCTCGCCGACCGGGTTGCAGAATTCGAAAAATCCTTTGCCGCTTTTCAAGAGGCGCAACACGGCATCGCCCTCAGCAGCGGCACCACCGCCCTGCAAGTATGCCTGCAAGCTATCGACCTGCAAGTGGGTGACGAAGTTATTGTGCCGGCCTACACCTTTATAGCCACGGCTTCGGCCGTAGTGACGACCGGCGGTATTCCCATTTTTGCCGACATCGACCCCAACACCTACAATATCGATCCCCAATCCGTCGAAGCCGCGATCACCCCGCGCACCCGCGCCCTGGTCGCCGTCCATATTGCCGGCCGCCCTGCTGATATGGATGCGCTCACCGCCATTGCCCAGCGGCACGGCATCCACCTCATAGAAGACGCCTGCCAGGCCCACGCTGCCGCCTGGAAAGGCCAAAAGGTAGGGGCCATTGGCGATTTGGGCACTTTTAGTTTTCAGGCCAGTAAAAATCTCTGCGCCGGAGAAGGCGGCTTTATCGTCAGCAACAACCGCGCCCTGGCCGAGCGCGCCTGGTCCATTCACAATTGCGGCCGTTCGCCCCAGGGCGCCTGGTACGAACACCCCCTGCTGGGCAGTAACTACCGCCTGGGCGAATTCCAGGCCGGTCTACTATTAAATCAACTCCAACGCCTCGAAACACAAACGGCGTTGCGCACGCGCAACGCCGAACTCCTCACCGAGTTCTTGAGTGAAATCGACGGCATTGCCCCCCTCGTCCGCGACGAGCGCGTCACAACACACGCCAACCACCTGTACATTTTCCGCTACAGCACTGCGGCCTTTGGCGGCCATTCCCGCGACCGCTTTATCGAGGCCTTGCAAAAGGAAGGCATTCCCTGCAGTTTTGGTTATGTGCCGCTCTATACGTCTCCGGCTCTCAGCGACCAAACGCGACAATGGCCCGTCGACAGCGCCTACTTTAACGGCAAACCCGACTATACCAAAGTGCAGTGCCCGCAAACCGAACGCATCTGCAGCGAAGAGGCCGTCTGGCTCACCCAAAACATGCTCTTGGGCTCAGAACAAGACATGCGCGATATAGCCGCAGCCATTGGCAAAATTCGACAATACAGCGCCGAACTCTAGCTTAAACGAGCATCTCCTCAATTTCGCTCTGCACCTGCTCCTCCCTGACCTGATCAATCGCATCCTTTAAATACTGCGCCGCGCCGCTGCCTATCAATCGCTCGATGGCGTGAATCTCTTCGTCCGTGTAGAGACCCGACTCGCGTACTAACTCCATGTACTCCATTTTGGCTTCAACTTCCAGTTGCGCCACGGATGCCAGCATGTCAAAAAGCTTGTAGGCCGCTGGGCTGGCCAAACAGCGCTCGACAATCATGGCCAATCTTTCGTTTTTTGTTGCGACGGCGTTCAAATCTGTATTTTGCACGATGAATCTCCCTCTGCTTTAGCAAGATGGGTTCAAATCTATTCACCTTGCTCTTTAGCAAAGACCGGGCCTCTGGTAATTAAATTTGACAAAGACACCCCACCTATACACTGTAAATATTTATTAATAAATAATATACAACAAATATTTTTATTTTTTATAAACTGTACCCAACGCTTCATAAATCCAACAAAGGGAAAAAAAATCCCACTCGGACAGAAATTCTCTCTCGTCGCCCACACTGCGCTTGTCGCCAGTTGCGAGCAGCCCTATCTTTGAGATGTATTTAGATTTAGGCCCAAAAATATCAACCGCGAGGCACTTCTGATGATAGACCAAGAACTACTAGATATTCTCGCCTGCCCCGAGACCAAAGAACCGGTTCACCTGGCCGAGCAGACGCTCATCGACGGGCTCAACGAGCGCATCGAGCGGGGCGAAGTCACCAATCGCGGCGGCAAACAAGTAGAAAAGAAAATAGACGGCGGGCTGGTGCGTGAAGACGGCGCTTATCTCTACCCTATTGAGGACGACATCCCCATCATGCTCATCGACGAGGCCATCCCCCTAAAAGAAGCTGAATAAATACAAAGATTTACATCTATAGCAAAACTCTATTATTCCGGCACTTCCACTTTGATTAAGGTCTGACTGCCGTCCTCATTCTTTAACAACTGCACGGTCACGCCTTGTTGGCGCGCACTGCGCTGATAATCGTCGATTAATTCTACCGTGCGCTGCTTCTTTAGCAGTTCGTACTCCATCAACAGTTCAAACCCTTCGCGCGTCACAATGGCATACGGAGACCCCCGAAAGTACACCTGATAGGTCCGCACGGCACTGTTCTCGATTTGGGGAGCGGAATCGGCCTTGGCTGAACGACTGTAAGTCAATGCCAATCCCAATAGATTAGACCCCACGGCACATAAATTCCCCACCAATACGGGTATTTTTAACATCTTTGCCAACCACACCGGCACCAGACATACCAGCATGAGGCAAGCCAAAAAGAAAAAAATAAGCCGGTCTCTATCCAAATCCATTTCTTTCTTCTTGCGCTCCAACATGGCAAAGATATACCCAACAGTGCCGAAGAAAAATCCACCAAAGAGCAGCAAAACAAGCCATTCGCGACCGTTCATTGTAATCCTATTATAACTCAGATTCGACTTACCCTAGTAAACAACCGACTTTATAAACTGTAAAGAAAGCGATAAATTTCCAGGATGCCAATATTGAAGGAATCGTTAAAGATCGACGCATTCTTGCGCCGCATCGACCACTCGCTGGCTTTGTGCCTGGCATCCTCGGCAATATTTATCTGGTTCCTGGTCAATTGTCTGCAGGCGCAGATGGCATTTCTCATCGACGAGTACAGCCTGCGCACTACATCACCCCAGTGGCAGCCCACCTGGCCGCTGGGCCCCTGGTTATTGGCCGTAGGTAGCCTGGTCTTGGCCTATGCGCGCATGCGTTTTGAAAGCCTGGACTTGCGCCGACGCCTGCTACACCTGGCCGCTCTGACAACCTGCCTCATCGCCCTGCGCCTGGGTGTTTTATGGACGCCGCTGGGCATTCTCTTCCCCTACCTGGCCATCTTGTGGACCCCACATCTAAGCTGGGTACTGGGTCTGCTCTTTCTGCTGTATCTGCACGCTCCGTCAGCACGATCGCAACCCTACTCACTCTCTCCCAAGCAAACGGGCTTCATTGCCGGCCTACTTTTTGGCGGCAGCGCCCTGCTCTATGGGGCCTACACTCTCTACTTTTGCCAGACCACTATGCTGCACGGCGACGAGGCCCACTACCTCCAACTGACCCAAAGCCTTATCCACGAAGGCGACATGGACCTCAGCGACAATATCGCCTTTGCCAAAGTGAGAGAATTCCACATAATTGAGTTTGGCGTGCACAAAGCGCTGGCCTCACCCCCGGACAAAATCTATTCCGTCCATCCCATCGGCCTGTCGGTTTTACTGGTGCCAGCCTATTGGTTCGGTTTGCAGTGGTGGGAAAATCCCCGGCTGGGTTGTGCCCTCTTTATGGCCCTGCTCACGGCCGCCTGCATTGCACTGGCCTTTATCTGGCTGGTGCGCCTGCGCATTGCCCCCCTTGCTGCCGCACTGAGCACTGCCATTACCGGTCTCTCCGTTCCCGTCTTCATCTACAACAATCAGATTTACCCCGAGATACCGGCCCTGTTCATAAGCCTGCTCGTCCTGGCCACCCTGGCCCACTGGCAGCGCCCCGAGGACGGTTACCGGTCTCTGGGCAAAGGCGAGTGGGGGCTGCTCGGCGCCATCACTCTTCTGCTGGCCTGCCTGCCTTTCCTACACCCTCGCCTCCTTCCCCTGGCCGGCCTGGGAGGCCTGTTGGTCCTGTTACAAGCTTGGCACAGCCCACAACGCCACCTAGCCCTGGCATCGGTAAGTGCGGCTACACTAACCGGCTTAATTACCTTGTTGGCCTTCAATTTTGCTTTTAGCAACGATTGGATGGGACACTTCCGTCCGAGCAACTCCTGGGGGGAAGGCGTCTTGCACTTTGGCACCCTGGCCACTTCCCTACCCGGCCACTGGCTGCAACGCGACATGGGACTCATCAATAGCTCGCCGGTTTTCTTATTCGCCCTTTTGGGTTTGGCCTTCCTGCTGTACAAAAGCAGCTATTCACTTCGCCTACTAATCATATCCTTCTACTTTGTCACCCTCGTAGTCAATGGCCTCAACGGCGCCGACTGGGTTATGGGACACTGTTATCCCGCCCGCTTCTTTGTCGTCGCCGTTCCCCTATTGCTCCTAGGTCTGGCGGCTTTTCTCACCACCAATTATTGCCGCCCGGTCTTACTCCTATTTTTTCTTTGTGCTCTGAGCCTCAGTCTCGACACCATCATCGAAATAAGTAAAGTGCCCGAGCGCGGCTTTATTGGCAATGTTTTGCCCGTGCGCGCGATCAATTATTTCTATCCCTGGGACGTCCACTTCTATCCAGAGAAAGATAGAGCCTGGCCGTTTGCAGATCTGGCGTTCTGGGCTATCCTATTGGTCGGTACATTCTCTCTACTGCACTATAAAACAGTCACACCTCCCCTCGCCCGCGGTGGGCTAATGCTGTTTTTTGTTTTATTGCCCTATCTCTGGGGTCAGAGCGATATACTACGCGATCGCGTGAAACAATATTTCCAAATTTTTACTGTTACTAAAGGCATCGCCGCCGCCGACCAGCCAGACGACCCATATACTCCGCGTTTCCCACTCCCTCGCTCCAGCATTCAAATATCAGGTGACTATTTATCCGGCGGCACATTTGTGGCCGAGGCAAACACTAACTCTCCCGGCTTTTTGAGTACCCACGCTATCGGCGTCTTAAAACCAGGTATCTATCAATTGGCTTATAGCAATATGCAAGCTGAGGGGCCGGCCGATCTACCCATAGGCTATGCACTCATTGCACAACGCGATAATGTCGCGGCCTTCTCCAATTGGGAGAAGCGGCTCAACCTACCTATAAAAAGTTCTTTGAATAAAACCTGGTCGACCGCCTTTTTCGTAGATCGTACTTATATGGGGTACGCACATATCGCATTTAGGGGTTTAGGCCGCCTCTCCCACCAAGATGTCAACTTGATAAAAATTGACGACTTGCCAACTTTGCGCGCTGAGCCATTGCACTACTTCCCCCTCAATAAAAAAACCGCCCCCAATGAAGGTTTGGCGGCTGGTGGCAATTATACAGGGCTGGCGGCTGGCGCCTATAAAGCCCGCTTCAAGGTTTCGGGCGCTTCCCTTTCCACCTTTTTTAGGCGCGCTCCCAAGCAAATAACTATGGCTATTTTTGCAAGTCCTGTTGGCGCGGGCAACACAGACCAGATTATATCCAATTTCTCTCAGTGGCTGCTTCCAGATACTTCATCTAACCTCATCAGCAGACTCGACTTTCTCCCGCTGGCGGAGAGTTTGCA
>CAXGRO010000216.1:0-8749 GCA_964012055.1 uncultured bacterium | reverse complement strand
TCATCTCTTACTCAAAAGACGCGCGAAGAACGCGCAATTTTAAGACGGCTTCTAATGTGAAAGAAGTGACTACACCTACTTTGATCCTGCACGACGAGGCCGATAGCAGAGTGCCCATCTCCCAATCCCTTGAACTCTATCACGCGCTCAAACGCCAGGACGTCGAAGTGCAGATGGCCGCCTACCCGCGCATGCCGCACACCCCATCAGAACCCTGGCAGTATCTCGACATCATGCGGCGATCCCTCAATTGGTTCAACCGCTTTCTGGGCCCAAACCGCGAGACGCCGAGCGCCAAAGGGTAGATGTCTGCTATTTTACTTTTTCCTCTTCCCCCAGGCGCACAAAACCGCCGGGATTGACCAAATTCTGATAAGCGGTCTTGAGCCAGTCGTCGTCGCGCGCCATTTGCGCAACCCGCACCTCGCCCACCTGCCCGTGGAATTGCGCCGTGCCGCTGGCCAACCGACCAACGCTCACCGCCACCTCGTTGTCCTGCATTACACCCGAGCAGGTGCGCTCGGCCACCACGCGACCGTCGACCAGCAGCTTGAGTGAGCGTCCGTTGTACACCCCGGCCAGGTGGTGCCAGCCCGGTGTCAGCGCCTGGTGTGCCGCAACACTGCGCACCCCGTGGGCGGTGTTGATCAAAAAACTGGGGCCAGGCACGGCGGCACACAGCCCGCCGTTGTGCCCGTAGTCGCAGTAGCGCAAGCTGAACGAGCCGTTGGCCCCCAGCGTGTCGTAGCGCAAGACTTTGCCGTGGAATTTGTCACCGTCGCCGTCGTATAAAGGCGCACCGTAGAAATAGCGCCCATCAAAGGCCCCGCCGTTGTAGCCAAGGCTTTTGAGCCCGTCGACTGCGCTGGCGTCGTGGCCGGCCCAGCTCTGCGGATCATCAAACGAGCCCTGGGTGTCGTAGCGCAGAAAGTTGCAGTGGTAGGGGCTCTCGCCTTCCGCTTTCACTTGCCGCGTCCACGGCAAAAAATAAACAAAGCGGCCGTCGTAAAATCCTCCGTCAAAACCGCCCGTGTCCAGGCCGTCTGTATTGGCGGCGTCAAAAGTTTGCCAACTGCCGTCGTCGCCAAAATCGCCCTGCGTGTCGTAGCGCACCATATTGCTGTTGGTGTAGGAGCAAAAGTAGAGGTAGCGACCATCAAACACGGCCCCCACGTTCATCTGCATCTTCAGCGGCTTGGCGTCGTAGGTGCGCCAACTGGCGGCGTTGGAAAAGTCGCCTTTGGTGTCGTACTGTGCCACCACGCCGTTGATCAGCGGCACAAAATAAATGTAGCGGCCGTCAAACGCCCCGCCGTCAAAACACACCGCGTCGTCGCACAGCGCCTTGGTGTCGAACACGCGGTAGGAAGCCGGATCCTTAAAATCGGCCCGCATGTCCAAGCGCAGCACCTTGCCGCTGAGCGTGCCCTCGTTGAGCGGCTCGCCATCGTCTCCGTCGTAGCCGGGACAAAAGTAGAGATGGTGTCCGTCAAAGGCCACCCCCTGGTGCGAGTGCGGCAAATGGGCATCGTGCGCCTCCCAGCTGGCGGCGCTCTTAAAGTCTTTGTGGGTGTCGTAGCGCAACACCCGGCTGTGGTAGCCCTTGCTGTCGTCGCGTGGCGTAAAAATGACGTAGCGCCCGTCAAAAGCGGCGCCGTAATAACACACCGTATTGAGGCCGTCGGTGTTGCGCGCGTTGTGCGCCTCCCAGCTCTGCGAATCGTAAAAATCGCCGTGCGTGTCGTAGCGCAGCACATTGGCGTGCACCGTGTCTCTCTCCCGGTGCGAGCGGATCGGGCAGCAATAAAAATAGCGCCCGTCGAACACGGCGCCGTAAAACCCCACGCAGTCCAACCCGTTGGTGGCGCCGGCGTCGTAGGCGCCAAAGGTATCAAACGACTCCAGCACCGCCCACTTTGACACCAGCGACTGCAAATCTTCCGCCCCCGCCTTGCTCCCCCGCACCCACGCCTCCACCGTCAGTTCCTCACCCAGCGCCCATTCTCCCGAATCGACGACCGCCTCTCCCTCCCCGTGCTGCACCAACGCGTAGTCGTCGTCCCACACAGCGCCGGGCATGGCATCCGTCCCTGCAGCCGCGCCGCCGTAACACAGATACAATTCTCCGTCTGCCTCGCACGACAACTGCGGCACCTTCACCCAGACTTCTACCTCACCCTGCACACCGTCGTAGGCGACTAGTTCGTGCGCCAGTTGGGCACCATTGGCCCCAATAAAGAAAAGGTCGCCCCCCTGCAGATCGGCCACGTGACCGCCCGCCACTACAGTCCGCAACGCGGGGTCACTCAGACGAATCAATAAAGGAAAATCACTCTGGTCGGCATTGAACACCCGGCTGTGGTCCACAGTCAGGCGGCGGCGATACTTCGCCACAGGTTCTTCAGACATAACCATATCCTTATTTATGTTATTTCTTTTTTCTCCATTCGCACAAAACCGCCGGCATCCACCAAATTCTGATAGGCCGTCTTGAGCCAGTCGTCGCTGCGCGCCACCTGCGCAATGCGCACCTCCCCAACTTCGCCGCAAAACTGCGCCGTGCCGTTGGCCAACCGCCCTATGCTCACCGCCACTTCGTTGTCCTGTATTGCCCCCGAGCCGGCGCGCTCGGCCACCACGCACCCGTCGACCAGCAGCTTAATCGAGCGACCGTTGTACACCCCGGCCAGATGGTGCCAGCCCGGCGCCAGCGCCCGGTGCGCGGCGACGCTGAGCGGGCCTTTGCTAGTATTGACCAGAAAGCGGGGGCCGGGCACGGCGGCGCACAGCCCGCCATTGTGGCCGTAGTCGCAATAGCGCAGGCTAAACGAGCCGTTGGTCCCAACCGCGTCGTAGCGCAACACCCGGCCGTGAAAGTGATCGTCGTCGCACAGTGGCGACGTGTAGATGAATCTACCATCGAATACACCGCCGTTGTATCCGATCGTTTTTATGCCATCGGTGGCACTGGCGTCGCACGCTTCCCAGCTCTGCGAGACAGAGAAGGGCCCTTGCGTATCGTAGCGCAGAAAATTGGCGTGGTGCCCAGATTCTTTCTCCCCCTTTAAACGGCCGGCCCACGGAATAAAATAGACGTAGCGGCCGTCGAAAAAACCACCGTCGGCGCCGCTGGTATCCAGACCCGATGTATCGTTGGAATCGTAGGACTCCCAGCTGCTGTCGGCGGCAAAATCGGCGTGTGTATCGCAGCGCACTGCAATGCCGTGCATATAGGGCATCAAGTAGAGATAGCGGCCGTCAAAAACAGCGCCCACGTACCAACCGCCCTCGTTAAAGCGCCCCACATCGTAGGTATTCCAACTGTCCTTATCGGCAAAATCGCCCCGGGTATCGTAGCGCAGCACCACGCCGTTCTTCAGCGGCACAAAGTAGATATAGCGGCCGTCAAAAACGCCGCCGTCAAAACACGAAGCGCCGGAAGCAATATTTTTCGCGTCAAAGATCGTCCAGCTAGAAGGGTCTTTAAATTCGCCCTCAGTATCCAACCGCACCACACTGCCGCTGTCTTTGTCTTCCAAAATAAACGGTGCGCCCGGCGTCCCCTCGTACCCCGGACAGAAGTAGACGTATTTGCCATCAAAAGCCACCCCCTGGTACGAGTGAGCCAGTCCCACATCGTACACCTCCCAACTGGCGGCGCTCTTAAAGTCCATATGGGTATCGTAGCGCAATACCCGGCTGTGGTACGCCGTGCCCTCATCCTGCGGCACAAAATAGACGTAGCGGCCGTCAAAAACGGCACCGTAGTAATTCACCGTCCGCAACCCCGTTATATTCTCCACGTCGTACGCCGCCCAACTCCGCGCCGCATAGAAATCGCCCTGCGTGTCGTAACGCAACACCACCCCGTGCACCGACTCTCTCTGGCCGGTGCGGCGATTGGGCGGCCAATACACGTAGCGGCCATCAAAAGCGCCGCCCAGATAACCAATGCTATCCAACCCGTCGGTGGCGCCGGCGTCGTAGGCGCCAAAGGTGTCAAACGATTCCAACAATGCCCACTGCGACACCAACGGCTGCAAAACTTCCGCACCCGACCCCGCTCCCCGCACCCACGCCTCCACCGTCAACTCTTGCCCCCACTCCATCCCATCCTCTCCAGCCACCGCCGCGCCGTCCCCGTGTTGCACCAACCCATAATCGTCATCCCACACCTCTGCAGACGCCACCTCGGCCTCTCCGCCGTAGTGCAGATACAATATTCCATCCTCGCGGCACGACAATTCCGCCACCTTCACCCAGGCCTCCAAACTCCCCTGTCCTCCGTCGTAAGCCACCAGTTCGTGCGCCAGTTTGCCCCCCTTACCATCCGTAAAAAAGACATCGTCACCCTGGGGATGGGCCACATGCCCGCCCCCAGCAGTGGAGCGCAAGCTTGCATCACTCAACCGAACCAGCACAGGGAAATCTCGCTGATTGGCATTGTACACCCGGCCGTGATCGATGACCAACCGGCGGCGATAGGTCGCAATAGTCTTCGCAGACATGGGTCAAATCCTCATCCATAATGTGGAACATATCATAGGAAAAAATATCACCGATGTCGATGCGCCAACGCCGCGATGCACAATTGGCACAACTTGACCCATCTGGAAAACAATTATTTATTAAACGCAAAAGAGGAATCACTATTGAGCCTTAATTTATCGAACCAAAGCGACACCCAGCCCCAAACCACACCTGACTCATCCGGGGTCAGCGGCATCACCTTGCGCAGCATATTAATCGGCTCGGTGCTCGCCATCCTGCTCAATTACCTCGACGTCTACGCCACCACCATGATCCGCGGGGCGTACCTCAGCCTAAACTTCAGCACCCCGGCGGCCCTCTTCTTCTTCTTCTTCTTGGCCCTGGGCAGCGCCCTAGTGGCCCTCATCCGCCGCCCGCTGGCCCTGACCCAGGACGAACAAATCGCCATTTACGTTATGCTGGTGATCGCCTGCTGCATTCCCGGCATGGGCTTCACCCAGTTTATGGTTCCCTGCCTGGTGGGCTCCACCTACTACGCCACCCCCGAAAACAATTGGGACGAGCTCTACAATCAGCATATCCCCACCTGGATGATGCCACAGGGCGACGACGCCGTGCGGTTCTTCTTTGAAGGCCTGCCCGAAGGCGCTGCCATCCCCTGGGCCCCCTGGTTTGTGCCGCTAACCTACTGGTACGGATTTTTCCTGATACTGTGCGCCGTCATGATTTGCAGCATGGTCATTTTGCGCAAGCAGTGGATGGACCGCGAAAGGCTGGTCTACCCGCTGGCGCAGGTGCCCATGGAAATGATCCAGCAGGAGCGCGGCGGCATTGTGGGCAAGTCGTTCTTTACCAATAAAACCATGTGGCTGGGGTTTGCCTTTGCCTTCATCTTGCTCAGCATCAACGCCCTGCAGACCTACTTCCCCTACTTCCCGCAAATTCAGCGCAGCGTCAGCATCCCCTTCTTCAACAACTCCACCTCCCTCCTTTTCTGGTTCAACCCGCCCTGGATCGGCTTCTTCTATTTTATCAACCTCGAAATCACCGCCTCCATCTGGGTCTTCTATGTAATCACCGCCATTCAGCGGGGCGTCTTCAGCATGATTGGGCTGCAAAGCAGCCACCGGTTGGACGCCTACGCGCCCGACGCATTTTCGGCCCACCAGGGCATGGGGGCCATGGCCGTCTTTGTGGTGGTGGGCACCTGGGTCGCCCGCAGCCAGATCAAGGAAGTGTTCGACAAGGCCTGCCGCCGCCACTCCAAAGTGGACGACAGCGGCGAGATGCTGCCCTACCGCCACGCATTTTTTGGCCTGGTAATAGGGCTCATACTGATCGTCATAGCCCTGTGGATGAGCGGCCTCACCTTGCCCATGGCGCTGCTCTTTATGGTGGTGGCCATGATTCTCTACCTGGGCCTGACCCGCGCCGTCGCCGAAGGCGGGCTACCGGCCATGCGGCCACCCATCACCACGGCCAGCTTCATGGTGGCGAGCGCCGGCACTTCGGTTCTGGGGGCCGAGGGTCTGGTGGCGCTGGGCTTCACCTACGGGTGGCACGCCGAGATCCGCTCTTTTGTGATGTCGTCGGTGGCCAACGGCTTAAAGATAAGCCAGGTCACCAAGGGCTCTAAGCGGCGCCTGTTCTGGGTGGTGGTCATCGCCATCCTGGTCAGCCTGGCCTCGTCCACCTATATGACCCTGTACCTATCGTACAAATACGGCGGCATCAACCTCAACCCCCTCTGGTACGGCTGGGGCGCGGCGCGCGCCGGGCCCTACAATATGGCGCCGCGCATCGCCGCCGATCCCACCGGCCCGCTCACCGAAGCCTGGGTCTTTATGGGCATGGGCGGCGGCGTCATGGCGCTGCTCATGCTGGCCCGCCACCACTTGCTCTGGTGGCCGCTCAGCCCCATCGGCTATATGATCAGCGCCAATTGGAAAACGGCCCACATCGCCTTCAGCGCCTTTCTCGCCTGGATGCTCAAACTGTTGATTTTGAAATACGGCGGTCCCAAATTGTACCAGAGCGCCCGGCCGTTTTTCATCGGCCTGATCGTGGGAGAAATTGTGGCGGCCGCCTTGTGGCTAATCGTCGACTACCTGACCGGAAACACCGACAGTTTCCTCACCCAGATATGACGATTTGATGTTATATCTATTGTAGTTTTAGTGAGTGGCGCTTGCCTGTAACACGGATTGGGGGGGACCTCGACGCTCATTCTCGCAGCCCATCCATGGGCTGCTCCGAGGCATTACCCCCTGCGCCGCAGGATTGCGGCGCAGGGGGTAATAAATCCGCTCTGAGGTTCCCCCAATCCGCTCAGCGACCGTTTATCTAGAATTCACTGATTTCAAAATACAATTGGTATTCGCCCATTTTACCCCTCTGCCTCCGGCGCCTCCAACACTCCCAATTCATCCAGACGGGCAATCCAACGCTGATGCCGCTCGTCATCCACCCCGCGCCAGTACTGCCCGTACATGGACCGCCCCAAACTGGAAAAATGTTTGTGGTTGCCATGCATCTGGTCCACCACACCTTTAGTTGCCGCCGCGGTATCGGGATCCTCATAGTAGACAATCACTCCCTGGCGCCGGCCGGGCTTGCCGCCAAAAGCGGCGTGCCACACGCCCACATTAAATACGAGCACATCGCCCGGCTGCGAGGCAAAAACATGGGCCGGCAATTGCGCCGGCTCCAGCCCATAGGCAACCTGGGGGTCGCGCCCAATGCTGCTGTGCAGCGGCTCCTGGTGCGAGCCCGGGATGACTCTAAGCGCGCCGTTGTGGGCTTCGAGCGGATCGGGGTAGATGCAAAATTTAACGCCGCTGTAGTCGAGCGTGCCGGTGTCGGGATGCCAACCGGTGTCGCCGGTCATGTAATTGCCGTCCACCGCAATGCACAGCGTCGGCTTGCCCAGCAATTGTTCCGACACATCGGCAAAGCGCGGGTCGTCGGCCAAACCGGAGATAAAGGGGCTGGTCTCGTCCATCAGCGAGGCGTAGTGGCGCCCCTTGCCGTCGTAGGGCGGTTCGTCGAGCCAGGCGTCCAGGCCGGCGTTAAATTGCTCGCTGTACTGATCCACTTCTTCGGGCGACAGCAATTGGCGGAACACTAGAAAGCCAAAGGTGTGAAAGTGGGCGAGTTGTTGTGCGGTCAAGTGCATGGCGACCTCTTCTTTAATAGGATTATCCCGTGACGGGCAGATGGATCATAAGTTATTCCAGGGTAGTTTATTATGCAACAACATGGACAAGCGAAAAATCTCATTCAGGTTCGTTATCACCTAGCCGCCAGTAACCCCTCCACCTCCGCCCGCACCGGCATCGAAGTCTGCACCCCGGGCCGCGTCACCGCCAGCGCCCCGGCCGCCGCGCCAAACTCCACCGCCTCTGGCAAACTCTTGCCCTCGGACAAGGCCACCGCCAGCGCCCCGTGAAACGCGTCGCCGGCCGAGGTAGTGTCCACCACGTCCACCGCAAAGGGCGCCACAAAACCGCTGTCTTCGACCGTGGAAAAATAAACGCCCAACTCGGCCATCTTCACTATGGCCACTGCCACCCCTCTTTCGAGAAGGATCGCCGCAGCTTTTTCCGCCGCTCCCACATCGTTCACCACTATGCCCGTGTGAAATTCCGCCTCGGTCTGGTTGGGAGCGATAATATCGAGATCCTTATACGCGTCCGCCGCAATCTCCACCGCCGGCGCCGGATCCAGAATCACCCGCACGCCGCGCGTCCTGGCTGCCCTCGCCGCCCGCACCGACACCTCAAATGGAATCTCCATCTGCAACACCAACACGTCGACCCAATCCAGGCTCTGCTCCACGGCCGCCAGCTGCTCGTCGCCGCACTGCAAATTGGCGCCGTACGTGGCCAGCACGCGATTCTGCCCCGAATCGTCCAGCACAATCACCCCAACCCCCGACGCGTGTTCCGCATCGACGGCTATATCGCTCACGTCGATCCCATCACTCTGCAAAGCCCCCACCAACGCCGGCCCAAATAGGTCGTCGCCAACGCGCCCGACCATCTTCACTTGCGCCCCCAAACGCGCCGCCGCAACGGCCTGCGTCGCCCCCTTGCCGCCCGACGAGCTGTAAAAGCGTTCGCCCCTGAACGTCTCGCCCGGCTGCGGCATCCTCAAAGTCTTGGTGATCAGCCCCATATTAATGCCGCCAAAAACGAGAATGCGCGGCGCGTCGGACGCACTACTCATATCTTTCCCTCCGCAAAATTTTCTCTATCAC
>CAXGRO010000215.1:0-8769 GCA_964012055.1 uncultured bacterium | reverse complement strand
CGCCGCCGTCACCGCCACGCCGGTGGGCATCTTGTCGTTGAGCAGGCGCCCCACTTTGCGGCGCAACAGCGGCACCACCGCGTCGTAGGCCGCATCGTCGGCGCCGTCGCTGCTGCTGTACACGCAGCCCGTCAAATTGCCCTCCAGCGAGCGCACCACCTCTTTGACCTGATCTACACTCTGGGCCACCACAAAGAGGCTCTCGTTGCCAAAGGCCTCCTCCTGCAATTTCTCGGGGTCCTGCAAAAAGCGCTGGCCCGAAACTTTGAGCAAAGTATTGCGGTAGCTGTAGCCCGTGCCGCCGCCGCTGCGGCCGCCCACCACCAATTCGGCGCCGGCTTTTTTAAGTTTGCTGACGCTCTTGGCCATGCCCTTCTGCACGCCCTCGCTCAGCAACGTGCCCACCGGCGCTTTGCGAAAGCCCTTGGCCACCGCGTCGATAAACTGGTCGGTCGACTCGCCCTCCAGCATCAACACCATTCCCGGGTTGGTGCAAAACTGCCCGGTGCCCATCAGGCAGGACGTTTGGAATTCGTCGGCCAGCTCGGCGCTGCGCTCGGCCAGCGCCCCCGGCAGCACCACCACCGGATTGATGCTGCTCAACTCCAGGTAGATGGGTTTGCCGGCTTTGTCGGCCGCCGCCTTGAGCACCAGGCCGGCGCCGCGCGACCCGGTGTAGCCGGTGGCGCCTATCTTGGGGTGGGAGACCAGCTGCTCGCCGGTCTTGTGGTCGGTGCGGTAGATCAACTGCACCATGGCCGGCGGCAGGCCCACCTCTTTGGCCGCTTGCAGCGCCTCTTCGGCCAGCAGGCGCGTGGTGCCCGGATGCGACGAATTGGCTTTGCCAATGACCGGATTGCCCGCCGCAATGGCGGCGGCAAAATCGCCGCCGGCGACGCTGTTAAAAGCCAGCGGAAAATTGTTGGGGCCAAAGACGGCCACCCCGCCCTCCAGCGGCCCAAACATCGAGCGAATGCCGCTCTGCGTGTCGATTGTCGGATGCGTCCACGACCCTTCCCGCGCCGCTTTGGCCGCCTGCCGCAATTGGTCGGTGGTGCGCGGCAATTCAATGTCGTCGAGGCGCGGCGACGCCGGCAAACCCGACTCGGTGTGCGCCATGGCGACAATCTCCTGCCGCCGCACCTCGATGCGGTCGGCATACTTCTCCAGAAAAGCGGCGATTTTATCGCTCCCCATGCCCAATAAAGCCTCAGAAGCCGCCGCCGCCGTTTCCACCGCCTCGTCCACGTCCTCCACCGTACTCACCGGATAAATCTCCCCCGTCGCCTCCATCGCCGTCGGATTCATCGCCGCAAAGGTGCGCTCGGCTCGCGCCGCTTTCCATTGTCCATCAATCAGTACAGGTTGTACCTCAGCCATATCTCTCTCCTTAAGTAAAGGTCTCTAAATGTTATTTTTTAATGGCAGTATTCCCAAACCCCCGCACCGCCCCAAAACGCCCAATAAATAAACACACCGCTTCACGCTTGGGCAAATAACCTCCCTTTTCTCGGCCTCGCTGTGCGAAATTACGCACAAGTTTTAACGAAATAGCGGGAATTTTGCTGTATTACAACAAAAATTACACTTTGTTTATTTGCACTTTATTCTATTCTTGGACAATTACTTACACTGTTTTTTTCCAAAATTTGAATCGCTGGCATAGAATTTGTTATCTAACCTTAGACAGTACTCTTCTCAAGGAGATGACACAATGCCACACTTTCGCGACAAAGAAGCACGTGGCCGCGACGACGAAGTTACCGTTATCGAAGACGCAAACATGGTGACCATCGACGCAGAGGGCAATAAACAGGCCAGCTTTGCCATGATCGACGAACACACCATCAGGGCCCATCCGGCCATAATGGACGTGCTGCTGGAAAGCACCGAGCGCCTCTGGACTTTGGAAGAGATCCTCCAGGACTTTGATAAAAGCAAGAAAGTGAACTAGTGCTGCCCCTCGCCGCGCCCCGCAACCACATCCTCGTCGTCGAGGACGAGCCCTTGCTGCGCCACCTCCTGTGCCAATTGCTGCAGCGCCTCGACTACCGGGTCACCGCAGCGGCCAACGGCCGCGAAGGACTTGCGTGCTACCGCAGGAAATCACCAGACCTGGTTATCACCGACCTCTTCATGCCCGAAATGGGCGGCCTGGAGCTCATCCGCAAACTCAACGCCGAATTTCCCAACGCCCGCATAATCGCCATATCGGGCGCCAGCACGGCCGTAGATCTGCTCGCCCAGGCGCGGTGTTTGGGAGCGCGGCACACTTTTACCAAACCGTTTGATACCGAAGAATTTATCGGCGTCATTCAAGAAGAGTTGCAAACCAGGCATTTTTAAAAATCCAGCCCTATACCAACCCTCCACTTTGAAAGACTTCAATTCTAGATAAACGTCCGCTGAGCGGTTTGGGGGGGACCTCAGAGAGGGTAATGAATCGGAGTCGGGCAGGACGCCCGGCGAGCACCGAAGGTCCACCAACCCGAAGGGTTGAGCGCCATGAGCGTCGAGATCCCCCCACAAACCGCGTCCCAGGCAAACGCCCGTCTACATCTCCCCTAAATCAAGTACCAAATTTTCACCCCCAAAGTGCCAAAATGCGCCAAAAAAACCACGATGTGTCGTAAATTTTACCCACTCGCCATCTCCTCGCCACAACCGTCATATTCCCGTAACTATTTATTTTTATTTTAAATAAACAAAATAATCGTCCATTTGACCAAAATGGCACAAAAATTGCATGCATTTATGTGATCGGGATCAATAATCCTTTGTGCTGTTTTGCCGATACTCTAGGTAAGATCTCCGCAGCGCCACCCACCCTGTGCCCGGCCTCTCCCCCTGGGTACGAAGAGAGCACAGGAGGCAGATCATGACGCCACTCACCCATCCCACCCCAGCCACAGACCCCGTTCTGCAAAATCTGGAAAACGGCATCCTCTACGCCATGTCGTGGATTGAATTGGAAGGTTGGATCGACCACGCCCGCCTCGCCTACGAAGAGGGCGACTTGCAGGCGCGCCAGGTGGAAATACTCATGGAACAAGCCCTGCGCATCAGCCGCTGCGTGCCCGAACACAACTGAGGCCCGGGCTCAGTCAAACTGCTTTCTAAATTCGGCGAAGGCCTGGCTCAGCTCGTCCAGGTCGCGGCACAATTGGGCGACCTCGCCCTCCAATTGCGCAATGCGTTCGTTTTCGGCGCGCACTTCCAGCGCCGCCGCTTCCAAGCGCACCTCGCCTTCGTCCTCCTCAACCATCTCCGGCTCGCCGCACAAGAGGTGGGCGTAGCGGCTCTCCTTGCGCCCCTGCTGGCGCGGCAACTGCTTTGCCAGCGCGCCCTCCTGGCGCTCTTCCAAATTCTTTAGCGCGTTTTCCACCTCGGTCAAATCGGCAAATTCGTGCAGCCGGCCGCTGCGCCCCCTTATCTCGCCCACGGTCTGCGGACCGCGCAGCATAAGCACGCACAGCGCCGCCGTTTGGGGCTCGTCGAGCTGCAGGCACGCCACCAGCAATTGGTAGTACTTGGGCACGCGCTGGTCGGCGCCGCTAACCATGCGCACCAGCTGTTTCTGGCGCAGCTCTTCCAGGGTGCGCACCACCGTCTTCTCGTCAAAGGAAACCACCGGGTGGCGGTTGGATTTTTGATTGCACGCCGTGGTCAGGGCATTCAGGGTCAGCGGGTAATATTCGGGGGTAGTGATTTCTTTTTCTATTAAAGCGCCCAGTACCCGCACTTCGACGCTGTCCAATGGCTCTTCCATTTTTCCTTTCTCCTTTGACCAGATGTTCTCAAACCGCCTGCGCGCCCAAACGGGGCAGGGCCGCTTGCAAAATCTGCACCGCCTCTTTCACTTCCCGGCGCTCCATTTCAATGGTCATGTGGGCACGAACGTACCCCGCCTGCCGCTCCTCGAAAAGGGGCCGCAATTGCTCGGCGGTTTCGAGCGGCTGCGGCAACAGCGGGTGGGTCAGGGGGCCACGCTCCTGCGCCTGGCGCCTGAGCGTCCAATAGAGGGCCGGCAGCGGCATTTTAAAATATACCAGAGTCGTCTCGGCCAGCACCTGCTGTAAATTGGCCGACGGCGTTAGAGCGCCCCCGCCCAGCACCACAATGCCGGCGGGGCGAATGCGCAAAACGCGCCGCAGCAATTCGCCTTCAATTTGGCGCAGCGCTTCCTCGCCCTCGTTGTGCACTAGGCTCCAGATGGCTTGGCCGGCTTCGTGTTCGATCCAGCGATCCAAATCCACCACCGACACACCGATCAGCGCCCCTAAGTCGTAGCCCACTTCACGGTAGTCGACGCCGGCAAAACCAATCAGGGCGAGGGGTTTGTGTAGCGCTACGGTGGGCGCGTAGTCGTAATAATTAGACAAGCGCTTCTTCGTCCTCTACTTCCAGAGTGGAAACCAGGCCGCTGGCCAAATCGAACACGCGCACTCGGTGGTTGTTGGTATCGGCAATGTAGAGTTTGTCTTGCGCCAGGGCCAGACCGCTGGGCTCGTTGAGCCGGGCCTGGCGGGCCGGGCCGTCGTCGGGGCCGGCCTGGCCCGTGCCCACCAGCGTTTCGCAACGCCGGCTGTAGGGGTCTAGCTTTTTGATTTTATGATTGTAGGTGTCGGCCACATAGAGCGCGCCGTCGTCGTAGAGCACGCCCAGAGGGTGTTGCAATTTAACGCCCCAGCCCTTGCCGTCTTCGTCGCCAAATTCAAAAAGGCCCTCGCCCACCAGGGTGGTCACCCGGCCCGCCGGGTCTAGATCGGCGCTGCGAATGGAACTCACCTCGCTATCGGCAAAGTAGAGTCGCTCGCCGTCGGTGGTTATGCCGCTGGGCTGCGCCAGCGCCGCCTGCAATAGGTGGCCGTCGAGGCGGTTCTCGCGCTGCGAACCGGCGTGCGGACCTATTTCGCCGCTGGCCAAATCGAGGCGCCACAATTGGTGGAAACCAGCCATGGCAATGTAGAGGCTGTTGTTGTGGACCAGCAAATCCCACGGCGAGTTGAGCGACACCTGCAACCCGCTCCCCCCGGCGCTGCCCCGCCGCGCCTGCCGCCCCGTGCCGACCAGGGTCGCCACCTGGCGCGCCTGCAGATCAATTTTGCGCACGGCGTGATTTTCGGTATCGGCTACGTAGAGCGTGGCGCCGTATAGGGCAATGCCTTGCGGTTTGTTAAAACGCGCCGTCGCGTAATCGCCGTCTACCAGGCCCGCTCCGCCGCAGCCTACAACTTCTGCAATGCGGCCGCTAACCAAGTTTACCTCCACCACGCGGTGGTGGTTCGAGTCGGCCACGTACAGCCGTTGGCCCTGCGCGTCGGCGGCCAATTTGCCGGGGAAAGAAAACACCCCCGCCTCGCCCTGCTCGCGCTCCAATTCGAGCGGCTCGCGGTCGAGTTGCCCGCGCCAGGCAAACTCGCGCACCATGCCTTCGATATAGCGATCAAACAGTTCAAAGATCCGCTCGCCGGCGTGCATGCCCACGATCTTGCCCTCGGGATCAATCAGCGCAAACGAGGGCCAGGCCCGCACCCCGTACTGGCGCCGCACCACCCCGTTGGGGTCGTTGACCACCGGGTGTGTAATGCCGTAGCGCAAAACGGCCTGGCGAATATTCTGCGTCTCTTTCTCGCTGCTAAATTTGCCCGCATGCACCCCAATCACCACCAATTCATCGGCATACTTCTCTTCCAACCTCTTCAAATCCGGCAATACGTGCATGCAATTGATACAGCAAGACGTCCAAAAATCCAGCAACACAATCTTGCCGTACAACTCACTCAACGCCAGCGGCCGCGCCGTATTGAGCCACCCCAACCCCTCCGGAAACTCCTTCGCCCGCACCTTCCCTTTAAAAGATATAGAGGGCATCTCAATACCCGACCGACTTAACAATTTTGTAACGTAGACGCATTATATTGGGAAGATTGTATGGCTCTTAGTTTACTTGATAGACTGTACTTCTGCAACCACTCACAAACGCCATTTCCTCTATGACTTTAGTACGGGTGGTCGTCTCCCCTATCCCCTATTTGACCTCCGTTAGAATCTGTCACAACAGAACGCCATGATTCAACGCCAGCGTCTTTCACTTACACGGCTTCAAAAAAACCATCGTCGCCCCCCAACTCCCCTCCCCCATCCGCCCATCCCTAAACGACTCCACCTCCTCCAAACGCTCCAACTGCGCCTGCACCGTGCGCCGCAACGCCCCCGTCCCCTTGCCGTGCACCACCCGCACCTGCAAAATCCCCTTCTCGCGACACGCTTGAAAATAATCGGGCAGCAACGTCTTGACGTCGCGCGGCTGAAAGGTGTGCAAATCCAGGGTGCCGTCGATGGGCATTTCAACCGGCGCCATTTCCTCCCACTCTTCTTTTTTTCTATCTTCTTCTTCAAAAGCCATACCAACCTCCACTTTCTACAACAGCCTATGTCAGCCCACAGCAACCCAGACCGCGCTGTCGTTCTCTTCAAGGGCGGGCGACTACCCACCTGGCACGCCCTTTCCCCCGCCGCCCGCAAAGAATACGAGCAACTCCACGTCGACCTGATGCTCGACATTGCGCGCCGCCATCAATTGCTGCACCTCGAAGGCTTTCGCCTGCTATCGCCGCAGGACAGCTACGAGCGCTTTTGGACCATCCACTTTCCCACCACAGACGACGCCCGCGCCTGGATAGAGGCAGAAATGGAACCGCCCTACGGGAGCTACGGCTACTACGAGTACGACCTGGCCGTACCGCACAGGACGCAAGAATTAAACGCCTGGGTAACCAACCCAAGCCCGGCGCCATCGTCAACGGACGCCGACCCAAGCCAGGTTCCCGCACTGAGCGTCGACCCCAACAGCCTCGTCGTCCTGCGCTTTGAGCGCTGGCGCGGCGAAGCCTTTGAGCTAAACCCACCAGGGCGCGGCGAAACAACAGCCGAAGAGGCGGCGCGCGCCGTGGCCCAACAACACGGACTCATGCGCCTGGAGTGTTTTGCCCTTTTGGGGCCCCGGGCCAACTGGCACCGCGTGTGGCTCGGCGAATTTCCCGATCTGGCCGGCGCCGAGGCCTGGATCGCCACCTGGTCACAACAACCCCACGGCCGCCATCTGCAACAACACTTCCACCTAACCCGCAAGTGGGCCCCCCACTACTTCGCCACCTGGGTCTCACACTGAGTGGCTGAAAGCTAATTTACTCAACGACTAAACCGCGAGCTAATAACCTATGAACTTTTCACGCCGTCGCTTTCTGCGCACCGCCGCCGCCGTCTCCGCCGGTTTTGCCGGCCTGCACCTATGGGGCCGCCAAACATCCGCCGCCACAGCCCCCCTAAAAGAGCCATTCGGCCCACTCGTCCCCGACCCCCAAGAAATTATCGACCTGCCGGCCGGCTTTGTCTACAAGATCTTTTCCCGCAAAGGCGACCGCATGGACGACGGCTTTTTGGTGCCGGGCATGCACGACGGCATGGCCGCCTTTGCCGGACCCAACGGCAAAACCATACTGGTGCGCAACCACGAACTCACCAGCGACATAGGCTCCGCCGGCCCCTTTGGCGAAGAGGTCAAAAAACTGGCCGCCCTGCCCGCCGACCGCATCTACGACGCCAAAAGCGACGACAGCTACTGCCTAGGCGGCACCTCCACCCTGGTCTACGACACGCGCACGAGCCGCCTCGAAACGCACTTCCTCAGCCAGCTGGGCACGCTGCGCAACTGCGCCGGCGGCCTCACCCCCTGGAACACCTGGATCACCTGCGAAGAAAGTGTACAGACCGCCACCGACGCCTTCGCCCTCGAGCACGGCTACAATTTTGAGGTGCCCGCCTCCCCTTCCAGTGGCCTGGTGCAACCCGTAGCACTACGCGCCATGGGTCGCTTTAACCACGAGGCCGTGGCCGTGGACCCGCAATCCGGCATCGTCTACCAAACCGAAGACCGCACCGACGGCCTCATCTACCGCTTCATCCCGCACCGGCCCGGCCAATTGTCCCAGGGCGGCCGCCTGCAGGCGCTGCGCGTGCGCTCCAAGCCCGGCCTCGACACGCGCAATTGGGAAACGGCAACGGTACCGGTCAACGCCGCCCTGGACGTCGAGTGGATCGACATCGACAACGACAACGCCCCCTTAGACGACCTGCGCTACCAGGGCTTTTCCAACGGCGCCGCCCTCTTTGCCCGCGGCGAGGGCATGTGGTACGGAGAGGGCAGCATTTTCTTCGCCTGCACCAGTGGCGGCGAGGCCCGCGCCGGCCAGATCTATCGCTACACCCCCAGCCCCCACGAGGGCACCGCCGCCGAAGCCAAGCACCCCGCCCGCCTCGAACTTTATGTAGAACCCAACGACCGAGGTTTGGTCGAAAACGCCGACAATCTCACGGTCACGCCCTGGGGCGATCTCATTCTCTGCGAAGACGGCGGCGGCGACCAATTTTTGGTCGGCGTTACGCCCCAGGGCGAGATCTACAAGTTCGGCCACAATGCCAAGAGTACGTCCGAGTTTGCCGGCGCCACGTTTTCGCCGGACGGCACGACGCTCTTTGTCAATATTCAGGGAGATGGGTTCACGTTGGCTATTACGGGGCCTTGGGGTAAAGCTAGTGGGTGAGATGGGCGTTGGCCTGTGACGCGGCAAGGGGGGGACCTCGACGCTCAGCGACCGTTTATTTATAGAACTCGCGTCCTTCCTAGGATAACAACGCGACAAACTCCGAACACAGATATACTACGTTGGCGTAGGTCCGGTAGGGGGGGGTCCCAGAGCGGATATT